>CANJJI010000001.1 GCA_947474545.1 Beijerinckiaceae bacterium
CTGCCGGTCGGCCTTGTCGCGCCGGCTCGGGCGAACCGGTCGCCTCCACACGTTGCAGCAGCTTAACTGCGCAACTGTCTGACACGCCGAATTGCCGCGCCGCCTCACGCCGCGAGCCACCATCCCTAACCAGAGCAACGATGCGCTCGCGCAAATCAAGAGAATAGCTGTGTCCCATGAATCACCTCCGACAAAGGTGAATCACGTTCCCGCCAAAAGGGGAATCCCGCTCGATTCCTTTTTCAGGTACGAGGCTCTAAAAGCTGAGGCGTTCAGACCAGAACACCGTGACAGTGCTTGTACTTTTTCCCGGATCCGCACGGGCAGGCCTCGTTACGGCCCACCTTGCCCCAGGTAAACGGATCAAGTGGATCACGCGCAACTGGCGCGGGCGCTTCAGCCATCAGCGCCGGAAACGGGTTGACGAGGGCAGCGGGCGAAAACTCTCCGGCAGTAATCTTCGCATTGATCTCATCGATCGAAACCTCCATCCCCGTATCAGCAGTGATGCCATCACCCTGTTCCGGTGGCTGATCTTGATAAGAAACTTCAACACGCATCAATTGCTGCGTCGCAGTTTCATGCCAGCGCCCAATCAACGAGTTGAACAGTTCAAACGCTTCGTGCTTGTATTCGTTAAGTGGATCGCGTTGGCCATATCCGCGCCACCCGATGACGTTGCGGAGGTGCTCAAGCATGACAAGATGCTCGCGCCAGAAATGATCTAGGACCTGAAGCACAATCTGCTTTTCAACATATCTCATTACGTCCGGCGTATTCGCCTCGACACGGCGCGCATAGGCATCATCAGCAATCTTGTGCAGGCGTTCGGACACTTCCTCTTCAGTGATGCCCTCTTCTTTGGCCCATTCGGCAATCGGAGCATCGACGGCCAGATTGGCTTTGATCGCCTCGTCAAGCGCGGCCAAATCCCATGTTTCCGGATAGGAATCCTTGGGAATATTCCGTGATAAGGTATCATCAACAACGTTAGCCCGGAAATCGGCCACCGTTTGTTCGAGCGATTCCTGCGCCATCATTTCACGGCGTTGTTCGAAGACGACCTTTCGCTGGTCGTTCATGACGTCGTCATATTTCAGAATATTCTTGCGCATGTCGAAGTTACGCGCCTCAACTTTTTGTTGCGCCTTTTCAAGCGCCTTGTTGATCCAGGGATGAACAATGGCTTCATCCTGTTCAAGGCCAAGCGTCGTCAGCATCGAATCCATACGCTCGGATCCGAAGATCCGCATCAGATCGTCTTGCAGCGAAAGAAAAAACTTGGAGCGCCCGGGATCACCTTGTCGGCCCGCACGGCCACGTAGCTGATTATCAATACGCCGGCTCTCGTGCCGCTCAGTACCCACGATGTGCAGTCCGCCGGCTGACAGCGCAATTTCCCGCAATTCCGCAACTTCCGCCCTGATGGCCCCTTCCTTGCTCTTGCGCTCTGCCTCGTCATCAATTCCCGCGCATTCCTGGGCAACGCGCATTTCGACATTGCCCCCCAGCTGAATGTCAGTGCCCCGTCCAGCCATATTCGTTGCGATGGTGATCGCTCCGGGAACGCCGGCTTCTGCGACAATAAAGGCCTCTTGCTCATGGAAACGCGCATTGAGAATGGCAAACAATTTGGAAGTCTTGTTTGCACGGGCGGCGGCATACAACTCCTGCAATGCAGCGGACTTGTCGAAATCGATCATTCTGTAGCCATGTGACTTCAGAATTTCGCCAAGCTGCTCGGACTTCTCGATAGATGTTGTACCAACAAGCATCGGTTGCATCCTGGCATTCGCTGATTCGATTTCCCGGATAATCGCACGGATCTTCTCTTCGCCCGTGCGATAGACTTCATCATCTTCGTCGATACGCGAAACCGGTCTGTTGGTCGGAATTTCCACAACATCGAGCTTGTATATTTCTGCAAACTCGTTGGCTTCCGTCGAAGCGGTACCTGTCATGCCCGCCAGCTTGTGATACAGCCGGAAATAATTCTGGAACGTAATCGACGCCAGGGTCACATTTTCAGGTTGAACCGCAACATTCTCTTTAGCTTCGAGCGCCTGGTGCAGGCCTTCGGAAAAACGCCGCCCAGGCATCATACGGCCGGTAAACTCGTCGATGATGACCAGCTCTCCGTTGCGGACTATATAATCCTTGTCGAGCTGGAAAAGTTTGTGCGCCTTAAGCGCCTGTTGCACATGATGCACAAGCGTAACGTTCGCCGCGTCATAGAGCGTGCTATGCTCAGTCAGCATGCCCTCCCCGCGCATCAGTTCTTCGATATGCTCATTGCCCGCTTCCGTAAGATTGACGGTACGCTGTTTCTCGTCGAGGTCGAAATCCTCCTTCACAAGTTTAGGAATGAGCTTGTCTATTGAATTGTAAAGTTCCGACTTGTCTTCTGACGGACCGGATATGATGAGAGGCGTGCGCGCCTCGTCGATAAGGATCGAATCCACTTCGTCGACGATGGCGAAGAATTGCGGGCGCTGAACCATTTGGCCCAATTCATATTTCATATTATCGCGCAGATAGTCGAAGCCGAATTCGTTGTTCGTTCCGTAGGTGATATCAGCGGCATAAGCCGTACGCCGCTCATCGTCATCAAGACCATGGACAATGATGCCGACACTCATGCCCAGAAACTTGTAGACCCGCCCCATCCACTCCGCATCACGCCGAGCAAGATAATCGTTGACCGTAACGACATGCACACCCTTGCTCGCCAGAGCATTGAGATAACAGGCAAGGGTCGCAACGAGCGTTTTGCCTTCGCCTGTTTTCATTTCCGAAATGCCGCCTTCATGCAGCACCATACCGCCGATCATCTGCACATCGAAGTGCCGCTGACCCAACACACGCTTGGCCGCCTCTCGAACAGTGGCGAAGGCCGGAACAAGGAGATCGTCGAGTGTTTTCCCATCTTCGAGCGCCCTGCGAAATTTCGCTGTCTGCCCGAGTAGTTCTTCATCACTGAGTTTGGAAATCTCAGCTTCCATCGCGTTGATGGCCGCCACTTTAGGGGCGTATGTTTTCAGGCGGCGATCATTGGCAGAGCCGAAAATCTTCTTCGCGAGTGCGACGAACATCAGTATGTCATCCTTCTGCCGGTACAGACCGACATGCCAGGGTGGTAACGCAACAGGCGCCAGCACTTGCTGGCTTGTCGCGCGGGGGGTCATATCCCGGTGTGCGTGATCGCACAGGGCGCGACCAGCGCGTAACAGGTGTTCCATACAACGCTTTTGTTAACAGCTCGCCAGATAAGACCAAACGCACCTGTCGCCAAATATCACATGTTCATGGCTGACCGGCCCAAAAAATCTTTACTGCCGCCGTTAGGGTGGAACGGCCTGAGAGATATGATCGGAGGGCATGATTGTCAACGAAACACCGGCTTATCGCACGAAATAGAGCACCCGCGCATCCCCCGGTTCAACAGATTGAGTCAGTCCGCCCTGCTTGTCTGCCCGGCTGAATTATAGGACAAGGCCCAATACTTATTTGCCCGCTGCACAAATCAGGAGCCGCCTTTGTTCAGGAAAACAACTTGCCGCATAGCGGCCATTGGTCTGGCATCCGCCACGATTTGGACTCTGATCTCCAGCACCGCTTGGGCAAAGGTCATCGCCAGAGTCGACGGTGTCGAAATCACCGAAGACGATGCTGCGATAGCTTTTGAAGATCTGGGACCGACCCTGCCGCCCCAGATGGACCCCGGCCAAAAACGGGAATATATCGTCAATTATCTCATCGATCTGAAATTGACGGCTCGCAAGGCAGCTGCCGATAAGCTCGACAAGGGCCCCGATTTTGAACGAAAAATGGCCTATTTTCAGGAAAAGGCCCGTATGCAGGCGTTACTTGATACTATCCGCGCAAAAGCAGTGACCGAAACCGAGATAAACCGGGTGTATACTGAGGCCGCTACTTCGCAAGGTTCTCAAACCGAAGTGAAAGCCAGTCATATCCTGGTCGAGACGGAAGAGCAGGTAAAAGAGGCCCTCAAACGGGTCCGCTCTGGAGAAGATTTTGCCAAAGTCGCCACTGAGATATCGAAAGATCCCGGATCTCCAGGCGGTGAGCTTGGTTGGTTCACGAAAGAGAAAATGGTCCCGGAATTCGCCGAGCTAGCCTTCAAAACACCCCCGGGCCAGATTTCGGACCCAGTGAAGAGCCGTTTTGGCTGGCACATCATCAAGGTAGAGGATCGCCGTACGCAGGAATTTCCTCCGCTGGCCGACGTTCGCGGGCAGGTGGAACAGTTTATCACGCGCAAGTCCCATACTGAAGCCATCCAGGCCCTGCGGGGCAATGCGAAAATAGAACAATTTCAGCCTCAGGAACCGGCGCTAAAGCCGATTTCACCATCGAGCGCCAGGTAACTGCCGGCCTACCGGTTGAGAACCTGACGCTATCTGGGCTGTGTTGTCATTCTGCCCAGACTGGGCATTGGGGGCGTTTGTCATGGGTCAAAGCCGTGGAGCGGTTGCTCCGGGAGATTTTTGGATCAGGATAATGTCGCTGGGCGGCTGGCTCCATGCCGATGTCACTGATTTTCCCAGGTTCGCGCGGCTGAAACGGCGCGCGACCGGCAACGACGCACTGGCCTGCCCCTTCGAACTATGTGGGAATTTGGCAGATATACAGCCGCCAACCTATCCGGTACCGGCCACTGAACTGTTGGATAGAATTCTCACGATCGCACTTGCCGAACCACGTACTGTGCGGCGGGAGTTGAAATCCGCGAGTGCAGATTGTCAATTCAGGATGGAGTTCCAGCAGGCTTCGGCGTTTTTTCGCTTCCCGGATATCATCGCTATAGAAATCATTCCGAGCGGCCCCGATTCCTCCACCATCGCCCTTTGGTCTCGCAGCGTAGTCGGCCGCAAGGATTTCGGCATAAACCGGGCCCGCGTCGAGCGATGGCTAAATCGTCTCTCATCAGCCAATTGAAGAGCTGGCACTTGACGAAATCCGGCGCACGCCCGATTGAAGCAAATACAATTCAACAGCAGCCGGACAAGACAAAATGGCCAAGGCAGCCCCTATCTCTCCTCTCGCCCCCAAAACCTATCCAGATCTGCCACCTATCGAGGGCGTAAAGTTTGCAACCGCGGCAGCAGGCATTCGCTATAAGGGCCGTACGGACCTCATGCTGGCGCTCATGGACAAGGGCACTCAGGCTGCCGGTGTATTTACCCGGTCTAAATGCGCTTCCGCGCCGGTTGACTGGTGCCGGTCAAAGCTCAAGGGCGGCAAGGCGCGCGCTCTTGTTGTGAACTCCGGAAACGCCAACGCCTTCACCGGAAAAACCGGTTTGCAGCAGGCGAAATTCTCGGCGGAGATTACAGCCAAAGCAACGGGTGCCCCCCTTGGTGAAATTTTTCTCGCTTCGACCGGTGTAATCGGCGAACCGCTTGATGCCAGCAAGTTCAACGGTGTCATGGACAAACTGGTCGCTTCAGTTTCCCCGAACGGCCTGCTGGATGCTGCCCGCGCCATCATGACAACTGACACATTCCCGAAAGTAGCGACCGCCCGAACCGAAATCGGTGGGGTCGAGGTGACATTGGCTGGCATGGCCAAAGGCGCCGGGATGATCGCGCCGGATATGGCAACCATGCTGTCATATGTGTTCACGGACGCACCCATATCTGCAGTGGCCCTGCAGGCAATGTTGTCAAAGTCTGTGCAGGGTAGCTTTAACTCGATCACAGTCGACAGCGACACCTCGACGTCCGACACGCTCATGCTTTTTGCCACCGGAACGGCAGCCAAACGCGGCGCTCCGAAGATCACAGATCCTAAGGACAAAAGGCTCAAGGGATTTCGCGCTGCACTCGACGTTTTGCTGCTTGATCTTGCCCACCAGGTCGTCCGGGACGGGGAAGGTTGCCGCAAGTTTGTCGGTATTGAAGTTCAGGGCGCTGCAACGGCCTCGGCGGCTAAAAAAGTCGCGCTTTCGATAGCCAATTCCCCGCTGGTAAAAACAGCAATCGCTGGCGAAGACGCCAATTGGGGCCGTGTGGTCATGGCGGTCGGCAAAGCCGGCGAAAAGGCAGATCGGGACAAGTTGGCGATCTGGTTTGGTGACATCCGCGTCGCCAACAAGGGCCTGCGCGATCCGGCCTATGACGAAGACAAAGTTTCTGATTATATGAAAGGCGAACAGATCGAACTGCGCGTCGATATCGGCGCCGGCAAAGCCCGGGCGAAGGTATGGACCTGCGATCTGACCAAAGAGTACATCGCCATTAACGGAGACTACCGAAGCTGAATGCGCGCGCCGCGAACTCTCCGCTTGATTCTCGCAGAGCTGAAGTTAAATTCGACGCATTGGTTGTATTCCAGTGGTGTCTCATGCGTATCCGTTTGGCTATTTTTACCGCATTCATTCTCTTTTCTGCCTGCAGAAGCGCCCCAACTGTGGCCTTTGATCCTTCTGCAGCGGAATTCATCAATAAGCCCGGGTCAATCAAAATAGATGGGCATGCATTCTTTCGGGCTGAATCCGGCAAGGTTATCTTTGCAGCTGGCGAATACGCTTATTTAATTCCCGTCACGCCTTATGCCGAGCAGCGCTTTTTCCAAGTTTATGGCAAGGGCAAATATATCCAGACGAAATATATGCCCTGGGACGACGCCGACGCCCAGTTCAAAAAATATATGCGCTCGACCAAAGCAGAATCAACGGGACGTTTCAGCTTTGACAAGGTTAGTCCCGGCGAATATTTCATTGCCACATCTGCCACATGGCGCCCTGAAAACTCTTTTCTCACCGTTGGCGCAGCAATCTATGAGCGGGTCACGATCACTGGCAAAGAAACCGAAGCCGTAAAGGTGATTGTTTCGGGAAAATGAACCGTAGCCTCAAAGCAGGAAAAGAAACATAAAAATGAAAATCCTGCTTGTCGTCGCAGCTGCTCTTATTGATTCGGATGACCGCATTCTGATTGCCCAGCGTCCACAAGGAAAACAGCTTGCGGGCCTATGGGAATTTCCCGGCGGCAAGATCGATGCCGGCGAACGACCTGAAATGTCTCTAATACGCGAATTGCGCGAGGAGCTGGGCATAGAAGTGAAGGAAAATTGTCTGGCGCCCTTAACCTTCGCCTCTCATGCTTACGAAGATTTTCACTTGCTGATGCCGCTTTTTATCTGCAGGCGATGGGAAGGCCTCGTGTGTTCGCGCGAGGGACAGGCTCTCAAATGGGTACGCGCACAGAACTTGCGCGACTATCCGATGCCCCCCGCCGACGCGCCGCTTATTCCACACCTCATTGATCTGCTCGGTTGATCAGCCAAGCCACCCCAGCACAAGGCCCTGCAACAATAGAACACCAAGCCAATGCCCGCCATCAATCACGGTCAACATCGGTTTGGCCTTGCCATAGGCATGGTTTGTCACAAGCGTTGTCAGGACAAAGCCGAACCAGCAGAGGAGTCCGGTAATTAATCCAGCGGTGATGGTGACGCCGCTTTTTGCAACATGGGCAAGAATTCCTGCGAGTACAAACGCCATCACAAGTTCGGCGGCAAACGAAATGAACATAGGCACAATCGGCATTGTAGGCTTTGCGACGGGGGCCCAGCCATGCGCTGTCATCCATTGCTTGCCAAGCAATCCATACCATAAGCCGCCAAATACAAAGGCAACCATTGCTGATATAAAAATTGCCAGATAATTGACGGTCATTTCTTTTACTCCTCCAAAAATTAAAGACCGCCCATTTTGCAAACCAATTTCCATTCCTCAGCGGTCACGGGCTGAACCGAGAGGCGGGAATTATTCACCAGCACCATTTTGGAAAGTTTGGATTCCCGTTTGATTGCGTCGAGAGAAACAGGCGTCTTAAATGGCTTGACGGCCTTAAAATCCACCATCCCGAATTTGCCGCTGGCGTCGCTCGGATCAGGATAGAATTTCTTGATGACTTCAACAATTCCGACGACAGCCTTGCCTTCGTTCGAATGATAAAAAAACGCCTGGTCGCCGAGCTCCATCGCCATCAATGAAAGTTTAGCGGAATGATTTCGGACTCCATCCCAATGCGTGCCCTTTGCGCCTGCGGCAACCTGCGCATCCCAGGACCATTTGACAGGTTCACTTTTTACAAGCCAGTAAGGCATCGTCCACTCCCGGTTCATCGCCCAAAACAGAATTTTAAACGGTTTCTCTGTCAAACCCTAGGCAGCACAAATCTTCTCCACAGAAGCCCGCCACACAAACTTAAAGTCCCCAGCCTCGTACTTTCACGCGCATGATGCTATAAATTTACATGCTTTACATTGAACTCGGGATTGTGGTCGCTCTGATCCTCATCAACGGCCTTTTATCCATGTCAGAACTCGCGGTCGTGTCTTCGCGTCCGGCCCGTCTGAAGATCATGGTCGAGCGCGGTATCCCCGGTGCGCGCCGCGCTCTTGTGCTGGCGGCCGACCCAGGTCGATTTCTTTCAACCGTCCAGATCGGCATCACACTTGTTGGCGTCCTCTCCGGGGCGTTTTCCGGGGCCACACTTGGCCAACGGCTTTCTGAATGGCTCGCAAAAAATGGGGTGCCCGGAAGCGCCGCAGATGCACTCGGCGTCGGCCTCGTCGTTGCGTTGATCACATACGCTTCCCTAATTGTCGGCGAACTTGTCCCCAAACAGATCGCACTGCGAAATCCCGAGGGCGTGGCGGCACGTGTAGCCCCGGCCATGACAATTCTTTCACATGTCGCCCATCCCATTGTCTGGCTGCTCAGCTTTTCAGGCCGCGCACTTCTACGAATGCTGGGCCAGCACTCGCAGCGGGACGAGAAAGTCACAGAAGAAGAACTGAAAACAATCGTTGCAGAGGCGGAAAATGCCGGTGTTCTCGAATCTGAGGAGCGCCAGATGATCACCGGCATCCTCCGTCTAGGCGACCGGGCCGTTCGCGTCGTCATGACACCACGTACCGAAGTCACCTGGATTGATCTGAGCGCCAGTGAAGCAGAAATCCGCAAAATTCTCATTGAAACGCAGCATTCACGCCTGCCTGCCGGGGAAGGCTCCTCAGATGAAATGACCGGCGTCGTAACCGCGCGCGAAGTCCTTGCTGCACTTTTGTCGGGCCAGACTTTTGATATCAGGGCCTACGTACGCAAGGCCCCCGTCATTCACGATAATGCCGATGCGCTGGACGTTTTGAGCATGTTAAAAACGGCGATAGTGCCGATGGCTCTGGTGCATGACGAATACGGTCACTTTGAAGGAATCGTCACGCCGGCGGATCTCCTTGAGGCGATTACAGGCGCATTCCGCACGGATTCCGAAGAAAGCGATCCCGCTATCAAACGCGAAGATGGCTCATGGCTCCTTGCGGGCTACATGCCCGCCGATGAGATGGCCGAACAGATAGGTATTACCCTGCCCGAGAACCGGGACTATGAAACCGTAGCCGGGTTTGTTCTCTCCCACCTTCACCACCTCCCGACCACAGGAGAATGGGTAAATGCAATTGGATGGCGCTTCGAAGTGGTCGATTTGGATGGTCGCCGGATCGACAAAGTTCTGGCATCACGCCTTCCACCTGCGCGCCGCGAGCACGTAGGATAAATGAAATTACGGACTGACACAGCAGCAGCCCGCATTTTCCAATTCTGTTATTCAGCTGCGTCGCTCAATTTGTTGCCGAAATCAGGCGGATTTTTCGTATCGAGCTCTTTCCAGTTTGTGTCTCGCGGGAACCTTATAGCAAGCGACCGTATGGCCCGGTAATCGATGCCGCTATCGGCGCCGAAAGGAAGTATGCCTTTGGCATGATCATCCAGTGCCTTGAGCAACATACGCCGGGTGCGGACGATGACCGCATCACTCGTGCCAAGAAACTCTTGCGAGCGGTCCATAATGGGACCCATGGACTCCTCTATGATGAAATCTTCATAAACGAAGTTCTTCATGATGCCGCTGAAGTGGCCATTCTTCATGGCACTTCGATCCTGATTCCAGGCATTCGCCTCGCTTCCACGATCTGCTGCGAAGTCATCGTGATCAGGCCCTGAGCGATCCATGGCTTGCTGGGCATACCAGTCCGGCACCGGTCCGAACGGATTCATATAATAATACCAATGCGCGCTCCACTCATCGTCAATCGGCACGACGACAACCACGAGGCGTGGTTCCTCGTGATTGCCTGGAATCAAAGAATAATAAGGCAGAACGACCTCACGAATACGCGCATAAATGGAACCGTCAGGAAGATTGCGAAGCGCAGCTTCACGATAGCCGTAGGGCTTGTCGATGAATTCAAATCGTGGGGCTGAATCGTTCGTTACCATCGAGCCGGTAGTGTTGGGCCGCGAGCGTGGAACCGATGTCGAATGCAGAAAGTTGAGATGCGCAGAATCGAGCTGACCCTCAAACCCTTGCAGCCAGTTTCCATGCACGATAGCGCAACGCAGGAGTGAATCGGCCGGCGGGTGATGAAATTCAAAGTCGTAGAAGGGCGGCGGTGTTTCTCGCTTGCCCATATAGACCCACACAAGTCCGCCTGCTTCCTTGGCCGGATAGTGAACGACAGGCACCCGCGCCGCAAAAGCTTCCCGGCTTTCGGCAGGCTCAGTTGGCGTATCGACAACGACGCCCGAAACGTCGATTTTCCAGCCATGAAAGATGCATCGCAATCCGTTGCCCTCGTTGCGTGCAAGAGCCAGCGATGCGCAACGATGCGGACAAGCCTTGCGCAAAATACCAACACGGCCATCAGTGGCACGAAACGCTACCAGATCTTCACCCAACAACCGGAATGTTTTCGGCGCGCCATCTGCCACCAGACTGGCCGAACGGACAGCCGGGGTCCATAGTTCACGCAACATGTCGCCCATTGGTGTTCCCGGACCAACGCGCGTGAGTCTTTCATTATCTTCTTTGGAAAGCATCCTAGCCTCCTTCGTTTCCTCAGCCAGTTGCACGGTCTCTTCGCGGACCGCGCCTGTTCGCATCTATGATGCGCCGGACTCAACGCGCCGTAAACTACTTTTCGTTCAATTTTCGCTGCGTTGCGGTCGCGAAAGCAGCGAGTCGATCGCGCTGGAGATATCGATATTGCCTATCAACAGAGCATTTACAGCTTCGCAAATTGGCACTTCGACGTTTCTTTCCCGGGCCATTTCGACCAATACGCCTGTTGTGAAGGCGCCTTCCGCCAGCTTGCCGCCACCGGCTTCCGCGACAGACTTTCCCCGGCCTAGCGCGAGCCCGAAAGCGAAATTGCGGGACTGCGTCGAACCGCAAGTCAGCACGAGATCCCCAAGCCCGGACAGTCCCATCAATGTTTCGGACTGCGCGCCATACGCTGCGCCAAACCGCCGCAATTCAGCAAAGCCCCGCGCCACCAAAGCCGCATTCGCGCTTGCCCCCAGGCCCCTGCCCGAAGCAATCCCGCAGGCGATGGCCAACACATTTTTGGCCGATCCACCGATCTCTACGCCGCGCACGTCTTCACTATGGTAAAGGCGGAACGTCGATGTACCCAGGCTGTCCGCCAGTTTCTTAGCAACCCCCGGGTAAACCGAAGCAATCGTCACCGCCGTCGGCAATCTCTTTGCGACATCTTGGGCAAAACTCGGCCCGGAAAGAACTGCGACCGGCACGTCAGGTATAGCCTCCGTCACAACTTCCGACATAAATTGGCGCGTTTTACGTTCGATGCCCTTTGCACACACAACAACAGGAACCCTTGCCTGAACCAGGGAGCGAATGGACTGCGCCACATCGCGCTGAGCCTGCGCAGGAACGACCAATAAAATGGCGTCCGCCCCCGCAACGCACTGCAGATCATTCGAAAGCAAAACATTTTTCTCCAGCGCGATACCCGGCAGATAAGCTATATTTTCGCGAGCCTCGGCCATGGCTTCGATATGGCCCGCCTCGCGACCCCAAATTGTGACTTTGCGTCCCGCGCGCGCGGCAACATTGGCCAAGGCTGTCCCCCAACTACCCGCGCCCAGGACGGCAACGTGATCGATCTGCCGGTCATCGCTCATGCGGAGCTCTTATCTTTCGGCCTGACGCGGGAACGGATCGCTCCCACTACGTGTCCACATGGACTCGAATTGCTGAAGGAATTGCGCCACAGCGTCCTGACTTTCTATAACAATCAAGTCGTTATCCTGCCGCCTGGCCCCGGAATACGAAAAATTGGCCGACCCAGTGCGCAGCACTCGACCGTCAATCTGATAGGCTTTCAGATGCATCAAATCATTGCCTCCGAATTTCACCCGCGTTTCAACATTCGGCAAACGCAGCAAAGTCCTGAACGGCGAAGACGGATCGGGGTTTTTCAATGCGGGCTGATCTGGATCGAAATAAATGCGCACCTTCACACCGCGCCGGGCCGCATCGGTCAATGCGTTCATAATCGTCTGATCCGAGAGTACATATGCGGCCATATCCACCCGCGTCCGCGCAGATGCCAGAAGCGCGCGGTCAATCTCAGCCAAATTTGTTTGCGGCGCGTAATAAAGCCGCACGCCCGCCATCGTGCGTTCCCGATCAAGTGGTCCGCGCGCTTCGACTGGCACAAGCGCTAAGAACAGAATTATAAACCCTATTCGCCATGGCATCAGGCCCGTTTGCGAAACCAGGGTCGGACGTAAACGCATCAAGCTTTCCCGTTCGACGGATGAACGTTCTTGTCGAGAGGCCACCTCGGCCGGGCGGCAAAATCCAGACCGTCAGCCATCCCGAGGCGCAATCTTTCAATGCCGGTCCAGGCAATCATCGCACCATTGTCTGTACACAATGCCAGCGGCGGGGTGATTAGGCGAAGTCCCGATTCAATTGTCAGCCGGTGCAGCGCCCGGCAAATTGAGTCATTGGCAGCAACCCCACCGGCAACAACCAAAGCATTCGGCGAGCCAACTTGCTGCCTGAAAGCTCGCAGTCCCGCACGTGTCCGCTCAACCATGATATCGACGACGGCCGCCTGAAATGATGCACAGAGATCGGCAATATCAGTTCCCGACAAAGGTGCTGTGCGCTCAGTTGCCAGCCGGACAGCTGTTTTCAACCCTGAAAAGGAAAAATCCGGGGTTTCACGTCCGTACATCGGTCTGGGAAATGCGAAGCGCTGGGAGTCGCCACGTATAGATTCCTTCTCAACCTGCGGACCGCCAGGATAGCTCAATCCCAGCATCTTTGCGACCTTGTCAAAAGCTTCGCCAGCAGCATCATCGATCGTCGTTCCAAGGCGCAGATAATCACCAACTCCAAGCACAGCCAGCAATTGCGTATGCCCGCCCGAGACAAGCAGAAGTAGGTAGGGAAATGGGATCCCATCGGTAAGCCGTGCCGTCAAAGCATGGGCTTCCAGATGGTTCACCGCAACAAAGGGCTTCTTGGCCGCCAGTGCGATCGCTTTGCCCGTGACCATCCCCACCATCACACCGCCGATCAGGCCAGGACCAGACGCCGCAGCGACGCCATCAAGGTCCTGAAACCCGATTTCCGCCTCAGCCATGGCGCAGGCAACTATCCGGTCAATTGCCGCGACATGCGCGCGCGCCGCAATTTCGGGAACTACGCCGCCGAAATCCGCATGTTCCGCGATCTGACTAAGAACGACATTGGACAAAATTTCGGCTTTACCTCCGCGGCCAAGTGCCACGACCGAAGCAGCCGTTTCGTCGCAGGTGGTTTCTATTCCAAGGACTCGCATGCCTCTTTCTAGTCGTTCCCGCAGCCGCGCGAAAGTCTATGCCTTGAACCGATTTGGAGATAGAAGCGGCCATGCAAGTTTTACCCTGGATCAGAATCGGAACGCGGGGCAGCCCGCTTGCCTTGGCTCAAGCCCACCAGATCCGTCAGCAGCTCTCTCAAGCGCACGGAATCCCTGAAGCTCGTCTCGAAGTCGTGGTCATTCGCACCACCGGAGATATGATTCAGGATAGAGCGCTTTCAGAGGCTGGCGGCAAAGGCCTTTTCACCAAAGAACTTGATGCAGCCATGATCGAAGGGCGGATTGATATTGCCGTCCATTCATCCAAGGACCTACCAACAATTTTGCCCGCCGAAATTTGCGTCACCGGATATACCGCCCGAGAAGATGTCCGCGATGTCTTCATCGGAAGAAACAATCAGACGTTGATGGCCCTCGCCGCAGGCGCACGAATCGGCACCGCATCTTTGCGCCGCGCCGCGATGGTGAAGCGCCTGCGGCCCGACCTTGAAATCTCCCTTTTGCGCGGCAATGTCGAGACCCGATTGCGAAAAGTACAGGCCGGGGATGTAGATGGCACCCTGCTCGCACTCGCGGGCCTCAAACGCCTTGGTCTTGCAGCCAGTGCAACCGAAATCCTGAGTGAGGAGCAATTTCTCCCCGCCGTTGGTCAAGGCGCTATCGGAATAACCGCACGCGGCGGAGATTCGCTGACACGACAGAAAATCGAAGCGATCTGCGACATAAAAACCTTCCATGCGCTGAATGCCGAACGCGCATTTTTGCGTGTCCTTGATGGTTCCTGCCGGACTCCTATCGCCGGTCTTGCACGAGTGGGCGGCGAACAGATCTCATTTCGCGGCATGATTCTGGACAAGGATGGATCACAATGTTTTGAAATCAGCAGGGATGCGCCGGTCTCGGAGGCCGAAAATCTGGGAATAGAATGTGGGCGCACTTTGCTGGAGCGCGCTCCTCCTGATATTTTCGCCTGACGAACCCGTGGCGGAGCATCTGAAATGCTGGTGCTGGTGACACGACCCCAAAAAGATGCGGAGCGCTTCGCACGTTTGTTGAGGCGGGCGGGACACAACGCCATCATTTCTCCGGTTCTGGCGATCAAAGAGACAGATCAATCGATTCCCCGCGAAAATTTTCACGCCGCCTTGATCACAAGCGCGAACGCCTTGAACCTCCTGAGGGAGGATCGGCAGAAATATGGCGATATTTTAGACCTACCGGCCTATGTTGTAGGTGCGCAAACGGCCAGCGCCGCGCGCGAAGCAGGTTTTAGGAATATTCTGGAAATTGCACCGGATTCGCAAACTCTGCTCCACGTTGTCCCTAAACATTTCGCTGCCCCGGGACATTTTATCTATCTGACCGGCGAAGTCAGAAAACCCCTACTGGAAGACGGTTTGCGCAGTGCCGGACATCAAGTAACCGTTCTAATCCTGTATCGTTCAGTTCCAAGTGCAAGCCTAACTGATGAAGCGTACTCCGCGTTTAGGGAAGGAGCAATCGACGCGATCGTCCATTTTTCCAGGCGAAGCGCGGAGATTTTTACACGTATCATCCGGTCAGCTGGCCTTCAGGCAGAATGCAGGACTATCCTCCATCTATGCCATTCCGACGATGTCGCAGCAGGTCTGGCAAAGCTTGTGCCTTCCCGAATTGCAATTGCAACCAGCCCAAATGTGGCCGCGCTGCTCCAATTGCTGGAGGACCCAGGCAAGTGACCCGCTGTGTCTGAGTTGGTAATTTCCTGCTCCCCGGCTAAAAGCTGCCAAGCGCCGATATCGCTACTGCCAGGAAAAGACGCAATGTGTCAGCCAAAGCCTATCTTGTCCTCAATTGCCGCAATTGTAATGACCGCTATCACCGCCATTATTCCGCAAAGCGTCCTGGCGGACGAAGTTGAGTTTTTCAAAGGCAAGACCGTAAGGCTCGTAGTGGGCTTTGGCGCTGGTGGTGGGTACGACATATACGCGCGTACGATTGCACCCGCCTTATCCAAACAGCTTGGCGCAACCGTGATCGTCGAGAACCAGCCTGGCGCGGGTGGCATAGCTGCGCTTAACCGCGTTTTCATTGCCGCACCGGATGGGCTGACAATGATGATAGCAAATGGAACAGGCGCCGCTCTCGCGCAATTGACAAACCAGCCAGGCGTTCGCTTTGACATCAACAAGGTCGGGCATCTCGGCACAGTGAGTGTGGAGCCTTGGCTCTGGCTTGTCTCATCAACTTCGCAAATCAAAACAGTTGACGACGCTTTCAAGCTCGGCCGGCCTGTAAATTGGTCGGCATCCGGCCCGCTTGATGGACTGTCTGACGGCGCACTCTTCACATGCGAGGCGATCAAGCTGAGTTGCAAGGTGATCACCGGATATAAAGGTAGCCGCGAGGCGGCTCTCGCCGTCATGCGCAATGAAATGGATTCTCTCTATATATCCGACACGTCAGCGAACAATTACACCGGTAGTGGTGAATCACGGCCTGTTGTCATTCTCAACCGCAAAAGATCACGCTTCTATCCGGACACGCCGACAATATTTGAAGCCTATAAAGTCCCGGCGGAAAACGAATGGCTGATCGACTTTCACTCTGCAGCAGAGGATCTCAGCCGCATCCTCATTCTTCCACCTGGCATGCCACCAGAACGTCTCGCTTTCATGCAGGCCGCGGTAAAGGACGTGCTGACTGACAAAACTTTTATCGAAGAAGGCGAACGCACACAACGCTACATCGGCTTCGTCGATGCTGAAACAACGCGCAATCTCGTTGGCAAGGTCATTGGCAATATGAGTGAAGAACAGATCAAATCTGTGTTGCGTGTGCTTGCCGGTACCGTGCAGTAAAATTTGCCAGCTTGAGCGATGTGTTACGAGGTTCGGAGAAACTAATGTTGAATTCTAAAGCCACCCACCTCTTTACGCTAGCGATCGCAAGTTTAGCTTCGCTTACAAGTTTCAGCATGAAAGCCGCAGCTGACGAGGCAGAATTCTTCAGAGGCAAGACTGTCAAAGTGATTGTCGGCTTTGGACCAGGCGGTGGCTATGACGCTTATGCCCGTATGCTCGCGCCCCATCTGACAAAACGGCTCGGCGCAACCGTCGTCGTTGAAAACCAACCGGGAGCAGGGAGCTTGGCTGCCTTGAACCGCCTATATGCTGCGCCGCCAGACGGTCTCCAGATGATGTTAATCAACGGCACTGCGGCTGCTCTATCGCAAATTGTAGGCGTCAGCGCGGTTCGTTACGATCTCGGCAAAATGACCCATGTCGCCACGGTCAGCGTATCCCCTTGGCTTTGGCTCGTCCCAAAGAATAACGGACTACAATCCATAGGCGAAGCGCGGAAAGTCACGAAGGACATTCTCTGGGGTTCAGGTGGCCCCATTGACGGAATGTCGGATGGCGCACAGGTAACCTGCGAAGCTCTGGCGCTCAAATGCAAAGTTGTCATGGGTTATAAGGGAAGTAACGAAGTAGCGCTCGCCGTTGCGCGTAATGAAATGGACTCTGTTTATGTGTCGGACACTTCGGCCAATAATTATGTAAAGGCTGGCGACGTGAGACCCCTTGCGAATATGTCGCGCAAACGTTCCCGATTTTTCCCTGATTTACCTACAGTATTTGAAACTGAAAAGCTTTCTTCGGAAGCCGAATGGCTACTCGATTTCCACTCTACGGTTCAGGACCTGGGCCGGATAATCGTGTTGCCTCCAAATATGCCGGCAGCACGCCTCACTCATCTTTCCGAAGCCATCAAGCTTATGTTGACCGACCGCGAAGTCGTCGAGGAAGGCGAGAAATCACAACGGTATATTGACTACGCTGATGGCGGTGCGACCACTAGAAACGTCGATAAGGTCGTCAATCAACTCACACCTGCCCAGCGCGAACGTGTGCGCAAGATCTTGGAGATTGAAAAGAAATAATCCGGTTTTCGCGGCTCGGCACAAGGGATGCTAAAAGCGCCCATGAGCGACACTGATTCCTGTCCCAGCACGTTGAACGATGGCGAAAACGCCGTTGCGGACGTACTGATACCTGTAGCAGTCGATACTGCATATTCCTATCGCATCCCACGGGAATTGCATCTTCAAGCCGGTGATTTTGTCCAAGTCCCGTTGGGCACACGAGATGCAACAGGCATCGTCTGGGAAATCCGCAGGTCTCAATCCGGTTCAAATCTCAAGGCCGTCATCGGCAGACACGACTATCCCCGGCTCGCCGATCCATTACGCAAATTCGTCGACTGGATCGCCCGCTGGACCCTGAGCCCACGTGGCATGGTTTTGCGCATGGTTGTGCGCGCGCCAGAGAATTCCGGACCCGAACCAGTGCGCGTTGGAATCCGCCTCGCCGCCGGTGGAACCCTACCGCAACGTATGACACCGGCACGTTTGCGCGTCATCAAGGCGGCTGAAGGTGGGCTGATACATTCCAAATCCGCCCTCGCCGCACTTGCGGCATGTTCCGGCGGGGTCGTGGACGCTCTGGTCGACGAGGGCACACTGGAAGCAATTGCCTTGCAGCCGGAACCTGCGGCTCTGACTCCGGATATAGCCTTCGCCATTACGGATCTCGAAGACGACCAGCGGGCCGCTGCCGATTCACTTTCTGCAGCCGTATCGGCCCAGACATTTTCGGTAACCTTACTCGAAGGCATAACCGGGTCAGGTAAGACCGAAGTCTATTTCGAGGCGGTCGCTGCAGCCATACGCGCAGGCAGACAGGCACTGATCCTCATGCCTGAGATTGCACTGACAGGACAATTCCTCGATCGCTTCGCTTTACGCTTCGGCGTTCGTCCCGCCGAATGGCATTCCGTTGTCCCAGCGCGAAAGCGCCAACGCATCTGGCTTGGCGTTGCATCCGGCGAGGTTAAGGTCGTCGCAGGAGCACGTTCGGCGCTTTTTCTTCCGTTCCTAAATTTGGGGTTGATTGTCGTCGATGAAGAACACGAATCGGCTTATAAACAGGAAGATGCCGTGCCCTATCATGCACGCGACATGGCTGTCGTACGGGGACAGCTTGAGCATGCCGCTGTCGTGCTCGCTTCGGCAACTCCGTCCATAGAATCACGCGTCAATGTGCAGCAGGGACGTTACCGACACTTGCGGTTGCAAGCCCGTTTCGGCGGCCGGGTCTTGCCCGAACTCCACGCCATCAACTTGAAAGCCGCCGGTCCTGCCCGCGGAAAATGGTTATCGCCGAGACTGGCAGCGAGTGTCGAGCAGGTTGTAGCGCGCGGCGAACAGGCGTTGTTGTTTCTCAACCGCCGTGGCTATGCTCCGCTCACTTTGTGCAACTCCTGCGGCCACAAATTCCAGTGTCCAAACTGTACAGCGTGGCTTGTGGAACACCGTTTCAGGCGGGCCCTCATGTGCCATCATTGCGGCCATATTGAACGCAGGGTCGAAACTTGCCCTGAATGCTCAGCAGTTGATTCCCTCGTTGCCTGTGGTCCCGGTGTCGAGCGTCTCGCCGACGAAGTCGCCGAACGTTTTCCGGACGCCCGCAGAGTTGTACTCTCCTCCGATTTTCCAGGTGGAACCGAACGGCTCAAAAGGGAACTCGAAGAAATTGCATCAGGTGCGTTTGATATAATCATCGGCACACAACTGGTCGCGAAGGGACACAATTTTCCCCAGCTCACTCTGGTCGGCGTGATTGACGCCGACGTAGGCCTGACCAGCGGTGATCCGCGTGCGGCAGAGCGCACGTTTCAATTATTGCAGCAGGTGACGGGACGGGCAGGCCGCGGTGATCGTCCCGGCGTCGGGCTTGTCCAGACCTGGCAACCCGACCACCCCGTGATGCAGGCGCTCATCTCAGGTGACAGCGAGCGATTTTACGAAGAAGAAATCGCACAACGCGAACGAGCGGGCCTGCCTCCTTTTGGCCGTCTGGCGGCTTTAATTGTTTCAGGAAAGGATAGGGCTGCTGCGGAAGCTCATGCAAGAGCGCTTGTGCGCGCAGCCCATGCGCTTCCGCTATCGGAAAGGTGGAGACTGGCTAGGGCCGGGCAAATTCCCGAAGGTGGCGATACAGTTATTCTGGGACCAGCCGAGGCTCCTATTGCGGTCGTTCGCGGCCGGCATAGATTTCGCATACTTGTGAAAGCACCGCGCAACGCGGATATGCAAGGTTTTCTGCGGGCCGTTTTGGCCGGAGGCCCGCCGGAACGAGGCGGTGTTCGTGTGTATGTCGATGTCGATCCCATGAGCTTTTTCTGAAATCGAGATCAGCCCTTCTTCATTACATCGAACAGCGCTTGCACCCCATGATGGCCATGACCTGCCTGCATCGCCTTATCGAAATATGTCCGCGTCACATCCGTCAAAGGCGTTGCTGCCCCGCAAGCCGAGGCAAGATCATCAATCAGACCAAAATATTTGTTGAATACGCCCAATTCCCCTGTGAGAATTTCGGCGTATCGTTCTTGCGCCATCGCTAGCCCGTAATTTTCAAGGCTCATGGAATTACCAGCCCCTTGGGGCAAAAGTTCCGCAAGCAGCACAGGATCGAGACCGGCACGAGCGCCCAAAGCAAGCGCTTCAGCTGCAGCCATTGCATTTACACCGACCAAGAGATTGTTCACTGTTTTAACTTTGAGTGTCGCGCCAAATTCGCCCATATAACGGTGATGTGGTGTCAACGCATCAAATATGGGTTTCATTTCATCCGCGAGTATTTTATCACCTCCAACAAATATAACTTCTTCCCTTGCCGCAACCGTCTTTCCCGCTGATCGCGCCGTAAGTTCGCAATCGAGTAACGAGCAGCCTTTCGCTTCGATCGCGCTGCGAAGACGCGCCTTATCGTTTAGCGAATACGAACTCAACTCAATAATCACGCTTCCCGGCGACAAAGCAGATAAGATCCCATCCTCACCATAAACTGCCGATTCCAATGCAGACGCAGCAGGCAGGCATTGCAGAATTACTTGGCAAAGCCGCGCAACATCAGCCGCGCTTGAAGCCGCTATACCTCCGGCCTCTTCAAACCTGTCCATATTCGTCAGGCTGTACCCGGTCACCTTAAAGCCGGCCCGCAACAACACGGCCGACATCGACAAGCCAATATTACCAAGACCGATAAAGCCAGCGGAGTTCAGATCCCGGGCCAACTCAAACCTCCAATTCAACAATAACCGGCGCGTGATCGGAGGGCTGTTCCCAGCCTCGTGCCTCTCGCAACACCATCATGCTTTTCAAACCGGGCGCGAGTTGCTTGCTGACCCAGACATGATCAAGCCGGCGGCCTTTGTCCGCAGTATCCCAGTCAGGCGAACGGTAGCTCCACCAAGTATAGAGTTTTTCATGTTCAGGAACAAAATGTCTGAGCGCATCGTGCCAGGGTCCGGCACCAAAAGCATGATTGAGCTTTTCCACTTCCACCGGCGTATGGCTGACTACTTTCAGCAATGCCTTATGGCTCCAGACGTCGTGCTCGAGGGGCGCAATATTGAGGTCACCAACAAGGATAGCATTTTCTTTCGCTAATTTGTCACTTTTGATCCACGACGCCAGTTCATCGACAAAATCAAGCTTGTGGCCGAATTTCAGATTCTGTTCGCGATCAGGAATATCACCGCCTGCGGGAATATAAAAATTGTGCAGATCAATCTTTGTCTTTCCTGCTTCCAGTTTGACGCTGATGTGCCGAGCGTCGCCCATTCCGCAAAAGTCTTGCTTGTTGACGTGCCCAAATGGCATGCGGGAAAGAATGGCAACCCCGTGATAACCTTTTTGTCCCGCTACTGCCTGATGTTCATAGCCATGCGGCCGGAATGTGCCGCCGGGAAACTCCGCATCGCGGCACTTGATTTCCTGCAGGCAGATAACATCCGGCGACTGCTCTTCAATGAGGCGTTCGACCAACCCCCTGCGCAAACGAACGGAATTGATGTTCCAGGTGACAATTTTCAATTTCATGGGATGCCCAACGTGAGTGGATGGTCAAGGGGCCGGCACGATATTGAGCTGGCACCAAATCTCAATGCCAATCAGCCACGTTCAGGTGACAAAAATCAACTGCCTCAACCCCGGAAATGGAACAGACGCCGGGCTGTAAACAACTTCCTCAATTCTGGGTATCAAGCCGCTCATAATTGATCTTAAAATAACCTGGATCAGGCTTGGCCTGCAGGTCCACTTTTGCCAACGACACCTTGGTTTCAAAACCCTGGGGATCAAGCACTACCCAGCGCGTCAAGGCAAAAGTTTTCGCATCGAAAAACAGTTGAATTCGCGATGTGCCGCCAAATGTCGCCTTGTCCTCAATCTTGACATAGGCCTGATCGGGCCCGCTCTTGGCCTCCAGAACTTTTGTATCTTTAGCCAGATCGATCTGCGAGTTCAGCAAAAATTTGAGCGGCGTTTGACCGATGAAATACAGGTCTTGCTTTGCCACCTTGCGATTGCGAACCGCTACGCTCTTGCCGTCGGCAATGATTTCAAGTGGGGATGGCGCATCGTAGACAAACCGCAAGCGTCCGGGTTTCTGCAAGTAAAATTTGCCACTTGTCTGCCTGCCGTCGGCCCCGATCTGGGTGAAATCAGCCGACATAGCGCGGACGCTGTTAAAATAAGCATTGGCCTTCTGAATAATAGCTGCCGTATCCATGTTCGAAATATTCGGCGGGGGCGCAGCGCGCGTGATCGCTTGCGACGCAGGAGCCGAAGATTTCGGGCGAAGATCAAGTTGCGCTGATGCCTCACCGCTCATCGGCAGGCTAACACAAAGCAGCAAGATACAAAATTTCGTTTTCGACATGAGGGGCGCCCGATCTCTTCACTGTGCTGTTACGCGTACCCTGTGGCAATACTTCGGCAGGAAATTAATTCTGCTGCCTACCTGTCATCGTCCGGCCCGAGCTCAAACGCGCCACGATCAACGCCGCCCCCTACCAGAATTTCCCGTTTCCCGGAATGATTGGAGGGACTTACAAGGCCTTCTTTTTCCATCCGTTCTACCAGCGAGGCGGCCTTGTTGTAGCCAACTGACAGACGACGCTGGATGTAGCTCGTTGAACATTTCCGGTCGCGCAACACGATTGCAACGGCGCGATCATAAAGATCGAGCCCTTCATCGGAATCAAGGTTTCCCGGGAATTCACCGCTTTCGTCGCCCCCCGCTTCGTCCTCATCGACAGTGATCGCGTCGAGATACTGGGGCTGACCTTGGGTCTTGAGATGGGCGACGATTTTCTCGACTTCGGTATCCGAAACGAATGGACCATGGACTCGCGATATCCGGCCCCCTCCAGCCATATAAAGCATATCACCCTGGCCGAGCAGTTGCTCGGCGCCCTGCTCGCCCAAAATAGTCCGGCTGTCGATCTTTGATGTCACCTGGAACGACACACGCGTCGGAAAATTCGCTTTGATTGTACCGGTAATCACATCGACCGACGGGCGTTGCGTCGCCATGATAAGATGGATGCCAGCTGCACGCGCCATCTGCGCCAGACGCTGGATAGCGCCTTCAATATCTTTCCCTGCGACCATCATGAGGTCGGCCATTTCGTCAACGATCACCACAATATAGGGTAAGACAGTAAGCTCAAGCGCCTCATGTTCGAAAACCGCTTCACCGGTCTCCTTGTCGAAGCCTGTCTGCACCGTCCGTTTGATTGTTTCCCCTTTTGCCTTGGCCTCAGCAACCCGCACGTTAAAACCGTCGATATTTCGAACGCCTATTTTCGACATCTTCTTGTAACGGTCTTCCATTTCCCGGACTGCCCATTTCAGGGCGACTACAGCCTTTTTGGGATCAGTTACGACCGGAGTTAGAAGATGCGGAATGCCATCATAAACAGACAATTCCAACATTTTCGGATCGATCATAATCAATTTACACTCGTCCGGCTTCAACCGGTAAAGCAAAGACAGAATCATCGTGTTGATAGCGACTGACTTGCCAGAACCTGTCGTACCCGCAACCAGAAGATGTGGCATGCGCGCGAGATCGACTGTAACCGGCTCCCCCCCAATGGTTTTCCCCATTGCAATGGCAAGACGGTGTTTCGAGCGCTCAAAATCATCCGAAGCCAGCAATTCACGCAGATAAACCGTTTCGCGAAACTGGTTAGGAAGTTCTATACCAATCGCATTGCGCCCCTGCACGACTGCTACGCGTGCTGACAGGGCTGACATGGAACGCGCGATGTCGTCAGCCAACCCAATCACCCGCGACGATTTTATACCGGGTGCCGGTTCAAGCTCATAAAGTGTTACAACCGGCCCAGGCCTCACATTGATGATTTCACCTTTGACACCGAAATCATCCAGAACGCCCTCAAGCAAGCGGGCATTTTGTTCCAAAGCGTCTAACGAAAGCTTGTTGGTCGTAACTTTCTTGGGTTCGCTCAAAAGTAGCAGCGGAGGCAATTGATATTTTAGTCCATCAAGCAAGGAGGGTTGCGCTTCGCGAGCCGCCCGCCGGCTTGGCTTGATTGTGGCTATCGGCAATGTGACCCGGGGTGACGCCTCTGGTTCTTCCACAAGGGTCAATTGTCTGGGCCGGGCAGCTAAACCGGCTGGCGAAACTGACTGAGATTCTACGGGCGCCGGTCTTGCCGGAGCCAATATGGGTGCTTCAACGATCTGACTACGCGGTTGAATACGTGAGCCATCCGTAGATTTTGCTTCGTCCGCCCAGACATACTCATTATCTTCCCCCTGCCTGATCGGGGATTTCTGCTTGCTGCGGATCAGAGCTGACTTCAGGCTCAAGAAGCCATGAATCACGGCGCCCACGGCGACAATCGCCCACCCAGGCTCACCATTGCTGTCAGAATCGTAGTCTGAAGCTTTGTCCTTTGCGCTCTTTCGCGCCGCAGGCTTTTCAGGCTCATCAACATCGTCAGCAAAGGGATCTTCATAGCGAGCCCGGACCGCAGCTGAAATAGCCAGCACCGAAAGCAGGCCACAAGTTACCGCCATGATGAGAGTTACTGGTTTGGAATGACCGAAAAGCATTCGTGGCACACGAATGAGCGCGTCACCGATTACTCCGCCAAGTCCGGTAGGCAATGGCCAACGGTCCGTCGTCGGTAGCAAAGTCACAAATGCACAGCCCAGAAGCGTACCGGAAATCCAGCAAACAATTCGCAAACTGATCCGGTCGAGCCGATGGGTTGACATCAACCGCCAGCCCCAAACGCCGATCGGAAAAATCAATGCAATGGCGCCTAGGCCGGCCATCTGCATCAGACAATCAGAAGCGATTGCGCCGGGAAAGCCCAACAGATTTTTGATGGATTCGCTGGATGCGTAGTTCAGAGACGGGTCCAGGGTCGACCAGGTCACGAGCGCAAGGCCGATCGCAATCGCGCCGGTGACCAGGACAGCGCCAATCACCTCTGCAATTCGCTTTGAGACGAATTCGCGAACTGAATCAGGTATCCTATCGAGAGCGGAAGCAACAAACATGTGCATTTTACAGTTCTGCAAAGGTTTAGGCACCCACATTCAGCGCTGAATACGCTTGTCTGCGCCGCCAGCCCCAAGCTAGGACTTGCGAGTTAAGCGACCATTAACCCTAGTCGTCCCGAATACTTCCACGTGCAAAAAAGAAACGGCGCCCAAAAGGACGCCGTTCCTGTTTTTCAAATCCTTTGCCTTAGTGGTTGTACGCGCGCTCACCATGGTCGGCGAGATCCAGCCCCTCGCGTTCCTGATCAGTCGCCAGCCGCAGCCCTACTGTGAAGTCAACAATCTTGTAGATGATTGCCGAGCCTACGCCAGACCAGACGAGTGTCAGAAGAACAGCCTTCGCCTGCGCCCAGATTGCGGGACCGAACTCGTAGGCCGCAACAACTGCGCTGCCCGGTTTAGCTTCGTAATCAAGAATGCCAGTCCCGCCGAGAGCCGGATTAACCAGGATCCCTGTTGCCAGCGCACCCAAAATTCCGCCGACACAATGGATTCCGAACACGTCAAGCGAATCGTCGTAGCCCAGCTTGTTCTTGACCACTGCGACAAAGAAGTAGCAGAGAATGCCGGCGGCAAGACCAAGCACCAACGATCCCATCGGACCAGCAAAGCCAGACGCAGGCGTGACGGCGACCAGACCCGCGACGGCACCGGAAACCATGCCGAGTAGGGACGGCTTTCCCTTCGAGGCCCATTCGACAAACAACCATGCGAGCGCAGCTCCAGCCGTGGCGACGAAAGTATTAACCAGCGCCAGAGCTGTCGTGCCATTCGCTTCAAGGTTGGAACCGGCGTTGAAGCCAAACCAGCCAACCCAAAGCAGGGAGGCGCCGATCATAGTCATAACAAGCGAATGAGGCATCATAGCTTCACGAGGATAGCCAACACGCTTTCCGATAATGAGCGCGCCCACCAAACCCGCAATACCAGCGTTTATGTGCACGACTGTGCCGCCCGCAAAATCTATTGCACCCCAGCGGAACACAAGACCAGCGTCAGCCTTGATCTCTTCGAGTTTCGCCGTAGCGGCCGCCTTCGCCGCACCATCTGCAGCCGCAGCGACCGCCTTGGCTGCATCACCGATCGCATCCGGGCCTGCCCAATACCAGACCATATGCGCGATCGGAAAATAGATGAACGTCACCCAGAGCGCCACAAACAACATGACGGCTGAAAACTTCGTCCGCTCAGCAAAAGCGCCCACGATCAGAGCCGGCGTGATGCAAGCAAAAGTCATCTGGAACGCAAAGTATATGTATTCCGGTATCACGACTCCGTTCGAAAATGTTGCAGCATTGGAATCAGCATTCACACCATTAAGGAATATTTTTGAGAACCCACCGACGTAGTCGTTCAGGCTCCCACCGCTCGTAAAGGCCAGCGAATATCCGTAAATTGTCCAAAGTACCGCGACCAGACAGACAATCATGAAGATCTGCGCCAGAATCGAAAGCATATTTTTAGAACGGACAAGCCCACCGTAAAACAGGGCCAGGCCGGGAATTGACATCATGAGCACCAATCCGGTTGCCATGAGCATCCAGGCGGTATCGCCTTTGTTAGGCGTAGGCACCGCCGGTGCAGCAGTCTGCGCGAGAGCAAGACTGGTCCCCAGGGCCAAGCCTAGCAGCGATATGCCGGCCCCCTTCATCACTTTCTTTAACTTGCTGTTTATTGGCATATTCAACCCCTTACTTTTCCTGTTGTTTTACTTAGAGCGCGTCAGAGTCCTTTTCGCCGGTCCGAATTCGAATGGCGCGTTCCAGTGAAGAGACGAAAATCTTGCCATCGCCGATTTGCCCGGTACGTGCCGCGCCCGTAATTGCATTCACGACCGCGTCGGCAAGTTCCGACGGAACCGCGACCTCGATTTTCAATTTCGGAAGAAAGCTCACTGCATATTCAGCGCCCCGATAGATTTCGGTGTGGCCCTTCTGCCGCCCATAGCCCTTGACTTCAGTGACGGTCAGTCCGTGTACGCCTGCTGCGGTAAGTGCGTCGCGCACTTCATCCAGCTTGAAGGGTTTGATGATTGCTACAACTATTTTCATATGTGCCATCCCGTTTGCAGCCGGTGATGCCACAACCTGTGCCCACCATTCGGCCTACCGACCCGCGACTGGCGGAAAGCCTGAGTGGCGGGATTGCAAACGGCAATTCAAGGCACGTGCCAGATTCAATGAATTACATAAGATTATGATTTTAGGTCAATTATAGCCATAATTGCTCAGGCGGTTCCTTGCGTCAAAAAGAATGCCATCCAAGATGCCTAAATTATGCCCGTAACGACTAATTATTGCGCAAAAAAAACTCCAATCTTTCGGCTCTGGTTATTTTCTCCGCACTCGAATGAGTCCTTCTTGGGCAACACTCGCAACAAGCGTCCCATCCCGGTTGAAAATGTGTCCGAAGGCAAGCCCTCGCCCCTGTCCAGCGTTCGGACTTTCCTGTGCATATAATAACCACTCATCGGCACGAAACGCCCGATGGAACCAAAGTGCATGATCAAGGCTGGCAGGTTGAAGCGTTCCGTCTGTTACCGAAAACCCATGCGATACAACCGTACAGTCCAGAAGTGTCATGTCCGATGCATAAGCCAGAACACATTGGTGGACTGATATGTCGCCAGGCAACCGCTTGTTGGCCCGAAACCAGAAAGTTTGAGCCGCCGGGCGTTCCTGGAGATCCCCAATCGGAAAATACCGGCCGGGATCAATTGGTCTGAATTCTAGCGGGGATTCGTCGGCAAAATATTCGAAGATCGGGCGCGGCCTCATGGCCTGAAACTGATTCTGAAGTACTACAAAACTAGAGAGCGACTCCGGCGGCGGAACGTCCGGCATGGCAACCGAATGCTCCAGACCTGATTCTTGAGCATGGAAAGAGGCTGTGACCGTAAAAATGGTCTGCTCATTCTGCAGAGCCCTGCAATACCTCGTCGAAAAGCTTTTGCCATCCCGCAACCTGTCGACCTTAAAATCAATCGGCGTTGAAGGGTCCCCCGGCAGAATAAAATAAGCATGTAGCGAATGCGCCGAATGTTCACTGTTTACAGTACGGAGTGTTGCCGCGAGAGCCTGAGAAATCACAACACCCCCGTAAACCCGGGGCCACCTGGTCTTTGGTCCAAAATACCGGAAGCTGTCCCTACCTGTTTCTTCTGCGTCAAAGAGACGTTCAAACGAAATTGTCCCATGGCCCATAATTTGCTCCAGCCGCGACATCGGACCAGGTCAGAGAACCGGCGCTTGCAAGACCTAAAATCCCGAGTTTACCGCCCGAACCATTGAACACCTGGCGGTGAAATGACAAGCGCGAAGAATCGCGCCCATCAAAATCATATAGTTCCAAAACCCGGGCAGGCCAGCCTATTGATGTATACTTTCTCCATGAAGGGAAAGATCCAATCCCTGACGTTCTTCTTCCACCGACACACGTAGGCCGCAAGTCAGATCAATAACTTTGAGGCAAAGCCAAGTACCGACAATACACCAGACAATCGTCACGCCAATACCGATTGCCTGAATGACAACTTGATGCGCATTGCCTTCAAGTAGCCCGGGTAGCCCAGCGGGGGCCTCTGGTGAAACCGATAGTCGCGCTGTAGCGAACACTCCTGCCGCCAACATTCCCAGAATTCCGCCAACCCCATGAACGCCAAAAACATCGAGTGTATCGTCGTATTTCAACCATTGCTTGAGCGCAGTACAGGCAAAATAGCAGATAGCACCGGCAAACACGCCTATTATGACACCATGCCAAGGCAATACAAAACCCGAAGCTGGCGTAATTGTACCCAAACCAGCAACTGCGCCGGAAATAATACCGAGTACCGAAGGGCGGCCACGTTGCGTCCATTCCAGCAGGCTCCACACGATTGCCCCAGCACATGCTGCAAGATGCGTTGACACAATAGCAAAAACTGCTCTCGAACCAGCACCGAGCGCTGAGCCCCCGTTGAAGCCGAACCAGCCTACCCACAACAACCCTGTACCGATCACGGCGAGGGAAAGATCGAATGGCGCCATATTTTCCCGGCCGTAGCCCTGACGGTTCCCGATGACTAGAGCGGCCACCAAGCCGCCTACGCCGGCGTTGATATGCACAACCGTTCCACCTGCAAAATCCAGCACATTCATTTGGCCCAGGAATCCGCCGCCCCAAACCCAGTGAGCCGATGGAACGTAAACCACAAACAACCAGATCACACAGAAGAAACAGAACGCCGAAAACTTCATCCGGTCTGCGACCGCGCCACCCACTAGCGCGCACGTGATAACAGCAAATGTCATCTGATAGAACATAAACAATATTTCTGGGATCGTCTTGGCAAGCGGACTAACCGTTTCCATTCCAACCCCCGCCAGAAACGCCCGCCCCATCGTCCCGAGATACATTCCGTCGCCATGGAAAGCTAACGAATACCCGGCTGCCACCCAGAGTATCGATACGATCGCTGTCGCCGCGAAGCACTGCGCCATCGTGCCCAGAACGTTTTTCTTCCGAACCATGCCAGAGTAAAACAAGGCAAGGCCTGGCAGAGTCATCAACAATACAAGCGCCGTGCAAAGCGTGATGAAAGTCGTATCCGCTGCATCAATCTTCAGGGCATCCTGCGCAAATGCGGGTGACAAAGTCATAATTATGGGCAAAGAGATTGTGCACATTGCAGGCAGGCGTAGCGAATTCATCTGATCCCCTCGAGCATTTTTTTGTTCAAATTAGATCTCTTTCATCGGGTCAGTTTTGCCCAATGTCTGATCTATTTGATGAAAATAAATACAATTATTATGCCAAGATGCACAAGCTATAAGCATTTGATTGAACGAGGCCATATTCACCGTTGCTGCCTAGTGCGCAATTATTGAACAAGTCTATTGATTATTATTTATGCAAAATGCCTAAAAAATAGATAGTCATATATGCTGAATTTGCTTCCCCACCGCATGCAGGCCTATGAATTGAAAAACTCGAATACAATTCCTGGTAGCTGGATGTGGCATGGCAAAACGGCAATTTGATCTGGTAATCGTCGGCGCAGGCGGCGCAGGCCTGAGCACCGCGATCGCGGCAAAAATCACACTAGGCCCAACGGCCCGGATTCTCGTGTGCGCCCCGGGCAGGCACACTCAAAGGCAATCCATTCAAGCCTATGCAATTTCGGCGGCGCCTAAAAATCTTCTGGAAAGGATCGGCGTATGGAGCAAAATCGCCAGAATACAGCCCATTCACCGAATGGAGATCACAGATTCGGAACTCGGCGACGTTGTGCGTCAAACATATCTCGAATTTGATTCAAGCGAAAATTCGTCAGGTCCGCTTGCTCACATTATCCCTCACAACGACCTTATTTCCGCGCTTGAGGAGACAGCCGGAGCAGCAGGAATAGAGGTCTGTGACCGGGAGGTAACAGGATTTCAGTCGTCAACTACGAGCGTATCAGTAAAATTAAACCGAGACGAAACCATAACTGCCGGCCTGTTAGTTGGTTGTGACGGAGCAACGTCGCAGGTCCGCAATTTGGCTAGAATTCAAGTTGTCGGCTGGAACTATGATCGCGAGGCCATTGTCGCAACAATCGCCGCTGAGCATGATCACGGAGGTACTGCGGTCCAGCACTTCCTTCCTGCCGGAACATTTGCGTTGTTGCCAAGAAACAACAATCATTTCTCAGTTGTATGGGTGGAAAAGCCCCAATCAGCCGCTGCACTTTGCCATCTGCAAGAGACCGCGTTTATCGCTGAATTGCAAAAGCGGGCGGGCAACGCCTTTGGAAAGTTAGAGCTACGTGAAGGACCAACGACTTTTCCCCTCCAGCTCCAGATCGCACGCCGTTTTGTCAGTTCCAGACTGGTTCTGATCGGCGATGCTGCGCACACAATGCACCCGCTGGCTGGGCAAGGGCTAAATCTTGGGCTGAGAGATGTCGGCTATCTCATGGCCTACCTAGGCAAACAGGCGCACCTTGGACTCGACATTGGGCAGCCGGACAACCTTCATGCCTATGAACAATCAAGACGTAGCGAAACAGTGAAAATGCTCGCCGCAACTGACGCTCTCTTTCGGATTTTCACAACCGAAGGCCGCCAGACACGGCTATTCCGCCGCCTGGGGCTGGGGCTCATCGATAGGCTACCGATCCTGAAGTCCACAATGATTGGACAGGCTGCGGGCGATATAGGCCATGTGCCGGGTCTATTAAGTGCGAGAAGTTAGCCGAGCCTTTCAATTCTCCAACTTCCGCGCCTCATCCAGCAACATGATGGGTATGCCATCGCGTATGGGGAAAGCCAGACCGGCCTTCCTGCTGATCAGCTCCTGGCGGACCTTGTCATACTCGAGGGTCGTCCTTGTGAGTGGACATACCAATATTTCCAACAGCCGCGCACCTGCTGCCGGATGTCCGCCGGTTCGCAAATGTGATTTGTCGGATTGTGATACGGCGGACTGATCCACTTCTTCCATGTCGATCACTGCAGGGTTGAGGGTGTTGTGCCCGCTCGCGCCAGTTCCATTTCTGTAATCGCGACCAGAACTTCAGCCCGGGTCTTCAGGTCTTTAGCCTCAAGCAGAGCCTGCTTTTCGCGGACCCCGAATGGGCTGATCATCGAAAGCGCATTAACCAGCATTTCTGTGTGTGTCCCTTCAATCTCCTTCCAATCAACGTGCAAATGACGCATTTCAGCAAACCTTCGCAAGGCTTCGACAACGTTTTTCCGGTCAACGACATCTTCCCCTGCTCTGTCGACCAGATCAGCAACAAACTCATCGTATTCCACCCTACACTGCCGGTAGGGCGTCATCACGCTGAGTTCCTCCGCAACCCGGAAGCGCGCGACACCCGTCAATGTCAACATGTAACGTCCATCACCTGTTTCCGCGATCTGGGTGATCCGCCCCACGCATCCAACGTTATGAATATCGAACTGGTGAGTACCGCCATTGCTGGCGTCTTTAGGCTGCACCATCCCAATCAGACGATGAACCTTTAGCGCATCGTCAATCATAGACATGTAACGCGATTCGAAAATATTCAGCGGCATCTGCCCGCGCGGCAACAGAAGTGCCCCCGGCAACGGAAAGATTGCGATGGAATTCGCCAGTTCCGCTGTACTCTTATAGGGCCTGTTGATACTCATGCTGACCCCGTTCTTTCAGTTGGATTCAGGAAAATAGCATTCCCGACAGTTTCCGCCTCGCGGCAATCGTATCAGGATCCATCGGACCCCAGGCTTCAAAAAACTGCAGCAATTGCCTTCGCGCGCCATCATTATCCCATTTGCGATCCTGCCGGATAATTTCAAGAAGCGCATCCGCGGCAAGTTCTCTTTGGCCGCCACCGTTGTAGGCCAAGGCCAGATCGAAGCGTGCCTGATGATCAGCCGGGTTGGCGGTCACTTTTTCTTCAAGCAATCCAAAATCGCCAACTTGAGCCGCTTGCTCGGCCAAGGCGACTCCAGCTCTCGCGGCAGTCAGCTCCGGTCCTTCCTTGCCACTTACGGGCAATGCCTCAAGCACCGATTTTGCGGATATAATATCATTGTTTTCCAGATGCGCCCGGGCCAGCCCGGCAATGGCCTTGTGATTCTGTGGTTCGAATTCAAGCGCATGTCCAAATGCTTCGATGGCGGCGGCAAAATCACCGGCCTCAAGCGCTCCCTCGCCCTCCGCTATAAGCTCATCTGCCTGACCGGCAATCGGGCCAACGATTCGTTCGATAAAGCCCTTCACCTGGCTTTCTGGAAGGGCCCCTGCAAAGCCGTCAACGGGCTGACCCTTCTGGAATGCGACAACAGCCGGAATTGATTTTATACCGAGTTGCCCGGCAATCTGAGGATGTGCCTCAATGTTCATTTTGACAAGTTTCACCTTGCCAACTGCGGCGCTCACCACTTTGCGAAGTATGGGGTCAAGCTGTTTGCACGGTTCGCACCAGGGCGCCCAAAAATCTACAAGAACCGGCTGGCGCGTAGATTCAACCAGCACATCCTGTCTGAATGTTGTGGCAGTCGTCTCGATGACCCCGCTCTCCCCAACCTGACCAGCTGTAATCGGCTGACCTGATACGTCATTCATAACCTGTCTCCTGGCCGACCGAGGCTTCAGTTCATGCAGAAGCCTCTTGCGCCCCACACTTATGGAATGCAACCAGCTTTACAACCGTACTTCGACACCGAAAATAATGTTTCGCATAAAGTTCGAAACAGGACGATTGCAATCCCGCGCGGTTTGCGGCATATACCGCCCGTCGCGCAACCTGCGTGTGGATGCGGGAGTAGCTCAGGGGTAGAGCACAACCTTGCCAAGGTTGGGGTCGAGGGTTCGAATCCCTTCTCCCGCTCCAATACAGGTACGTGATTTAGGGACATTTTTGGTAGGGCAACCTGATAGCTTATCTGCTAAATGTCGGAGTTCATTCCAGCGGGTCCAATTTTTTGAATTTCATTGCATTTGGCTAGTCACCGAATTTTTCCGCCATTTGCGATTGCTAGTGTCTTGCGGCACAGGCGAATGCCTCATAGCATTGGTATATGGTCAGCACCCTCATCACCATCCGGAACGCACTTTCACGCGATGCAGCAGGCATTGCGGAAGTCCACGACCTGTCGTGGCGGGAGGCCTATCGCGGCATAATTCCCGGACGCGAACTGGAAAAGATGATTTCCCGGCGAGGACCTCGTTGGTGGAGCAATGCGATCTCGCGCGGTTCAAATATTCTTGTGCTGGATTTCGATGACAAGGTCGCAGGATATGCGACATACGGCCGCAACCGTATCAGGGCCATGCCATATCGCGGCGAAATTTTCGAACTCTACTTGGCTCCCCAATATCAGGGAATAGGATTTGGGCGCCGCCTGTTCAAATCAGCGCGGGCAGATCTGGAACGGCATGGTTGCCGCGCCGCTATCGTATGGGCTCTCGAGGACAATGCACGCGCGATCTCATTTTACGAGCATATGGGCGGACGCATACTGAGGCGGGCGCCAGAGAAGTTCGGAACCGACGTTCGTGAGCGCGTAGCGTTTGTTTTCGAATAATCCCTTGCTGTTCCTAAGGCTGGTGACGTCATCGCGATTATTTTGCTGACCTAACGGCGCACCCTGGCTAAACTAAATAACCTTAATCTCCGAACAGGCAGAACCGGCCAAACCTGATGATGCTCCTGCGTTCAGCCCTTTTCAACCTACTGTTCTATGTCAATCTCATCGCCCTGATGATACTTGGCCTTCCTACCTTGCTGATGAATCGTCATGCAGTTTTTTCGCTCGCAAGGTTGTGGGCGATGTCTTCGCTCTGGTTGCTTAAGGTAATCTGTGGCACATCTGTTCAATTTCGTGGCGTTCAAAATATACCCAAGGGCGGTTACATCATTGCGCCAAAACATCAGTCAATATGGGAAACTTTCGCTCTTTGCCTTTATTTTCCGGATTTTTCGTTCATTTTAAAGAGAGAGTTAACCTGGATACCGGTGTTCGGCTGGTATCTGAAAAAGGCAGCACAGATAGCGATAAACCGATCTTCAGGATCGGCAGCCCTAACAGAAGCCAGTCAACGGTCCCGCGAAATCCTTGATGCAGGACGCCAAGTGTTCATCTTTCCGGAGGGAACGCGCAGACCGGCTGGCGCGCCGCCACTCTACAAATTTGGTGTGGCTCACATTTATTCACAATCAAATGCGCCATGCCTTCCTGTCGCTTTGAATTCAGGTCTTTTCTGGCCCCGCCGAAGCTTCATGCGCCTGCCTGGAACAGTTCTAGTCGAGTTTCTTGAGCCTATACCAGCCGGGCTGGACAAAGCAGTATTCTTCAGATTGCTTCAGGACAAAATGGAGCAAGCAACCAATAGATTGATTAGCGAGTCTGTCCAAGCCAACCCATTACTTTTAGAGGTATTGAATCGGAAGCCATCCTGAAATCGCCTAGCCGCAGGGAACAATCAGTTTTCGTGAGGCTTGTGACGCAATTGATCCAATTCAGACATGAACGCGGTCAAATGATTTTCTATGGATTGCCGCAAACGCGCGGCACTACCTGGATATTCGCGCAAGACCCGTTGAAACAAGGCACGGGGAATGCGCAACACAGTTGTCGGCTCACGTGCAATAGCAGTCACTGGATTTTCCGTAACGGCGATCATAGCCATTTCACCGAGCAGACCGCCTGTACCAACAACCATGATCGAGCTATCTTCATATTCGGTCCGAAATAGCGCCAAAGATCCGCTCAGGACAAAAAAGCCCCCTTCGGAGCGATAGCCACGGCGGGTCAGAGTCTCCCCCGTCACAAGTGTGCGGGTATCCGTTGAAAAAGCAAGAACCCGGAGCGCCTCTTCATCCAGATCGGACAAAACGGGCAACCTCGCCAGCATACCAATTTCATCTTCCAATGACATGAATTGACCCGATCTCCCGCCCTAAGGGTGACAGCCTGAATTGAGGGTATTGAAAAACCTATAGTCTTTGAACTCAACCCTACAAAACTACGGCACTAATTTATACCCGCCCCCTTCCGTCACCAGGAGTTGCGAATTGGACGGATCCTGCTCAATTTTCTGCCGTAGGCGATAAATATGTGTCTCCAACGTATGCGTTGTAACGTTGGAATTATATCCCCAGACTTCCCGTAACAATATTTCTCTTGTTACAACCTGCATCCCGGCCCTGTATAAATGGCGTAAAATGGCCGTCTCTTTTTCGGTGAGCCTCAGCTTGGTGCCTTTTTCTGTAATGAGTTGCTTGGCGCTCGGCTTGAAGAGGTACTGCCCTATCTGAAATGACGCATCATCTGTCGATTCATGCTGCCGCAAATGAGCCCGGATACGCGCAAGAAGCACAGCAAATCTGAACGGCTTGTTCACGTAATCGTTAGCGCCGGACTCGAGGCCAAGAACCGCATCGGCATCCGTAACCTGGCCCGTAAGCATAATAATAGGCCCTTTAAAACCGTCTTTGCGGATTATCTTGACAGCTTCCCGGCCATCCATATCCGGCAATCCGACGTCCATGATGATGACGTCAGGCGGACTTGCCCTCACGGCCGCAACGGCCTTCGTGGCCGTATCAACTTCAGTAGTGGAAAACTCCTCATACAGCGCCAGCTGCTCAGCCAAAGTCCCACGCAGTTCATTGTCGTCGTCTGTGATGAGAATTTTACGGACCTGGGTCATGAATTTCTCGCAGCTCATGTTTTGGTGTTCCCATCTAGCCGTCCCATTCCACTATACGGAATTGGCAGAAGGAATATTATTGCGGAACCTGATCGAATCCTGTCAGACACGCAACCAAATTTATCATAAACAGACTGCGATCCGGTCGTGATCTCCAGGCTTGCCCGTCTCAACCGAACGTGAAATTCGATATGCGCTCCAAACGGCAGGCTCCACGTCCGGGAACAATAAAGGAATTATTATTTTCACCTGCCTTGCGCCTCAGAACAACTTCTAAACCAATCGTCAGTGGAAAACTGTTCTGCCCCGGGTTACAGATACCCTGTTCAATCGGTAGAGCCGGAACAACGTCCCATAAAATTGAGGGGGACGGCAAGACTCCACGTGGCCGATTCAAGATCGTTTCCGGATTTTGGCGCGCCGACAGATACAAGCGACCCCGCACTTCGCTTCTTATGCGCCCAACCCGATTGAACGACGGTTGGTGCGATGACATACGGAGTGGCCTCTATAATCGTAGGGTCTCTCTTCCATCTTTCCAAAGCCACGAGGAACTATGGCGGATCGACTGTCTATATGATTTTGTCCTGGTGCTCGACTACAATTACGCCAGGCGAAGCAAAGCTCGTGGCAGCGCTATATTTTTTCATATCTGGCGCGACAACTGCACCCCTACTGAGGGCTGCATCGCCATTGACGCCAAACATATGACGAAACTGTTGTCGCGCTTGGCGGTTGACGCATCGCTAACCATTCGGTGACAGAAATTTCACAAAGTAACAGCTATCCTGTGGCCAAATATTGCTGTGCCTACTCTGACATGGGTGGCGCCAAGCTGAATTGCGAGCGGGTAGTCGGCGGTCATGCCCATCGACAGATTTGGAAGCGACATTTCGCCTGCCAATTTCGCCAGACGTGCAAAATACGGCGAAGCCTGTTGATCAGCTGGTGGAATACACATCAAACCGTCTATTTGCAGATTATATTCGTTGCGGCATTGGTCCAATAACAACGCCGCGTCGTCTGGCATGATGCCAGATTTCTGCTTCTCAGCCCCGATATTCACCTCGATCATGTATCGCAACGTCTTGTTCTGCTTCAGCTGCTCATCGGCCAGAACTTTCGCTAGCCGCCCTCTGTCGACAGTTTCAATAACATCAAATAAATGCACCGCTTCTTTTGCCTTATTAGTCTGTAACGGTCCGATGAGATGGAGCCGCACATCTGGATATCGGGCTTTGAGCGCCGACCATTTGTCCTGTGCTTCCTGCACCCTGTTTTCGCCAAAAACCCGGTGACCGATACGAAGGAGGACTTCGATCGCGTCCACCGGCTGCGTTTTTGACGCAACCACTAGCTGCACTGACTCGGGGTCTCGATTGGCTTGCCGCGCAGCACGTGCAATGCCGTTACAAACAGCCCGATATCGTTCCTCAAGACCACTCGCTAGTGATGCTGATTCCATTGCGCTATTGTCCATTTCGCCCGGTCGTTTGTCCGGCCTATCCACATGATTTCATTTTTACCATTATAATTCCGCCAAATCACTCAATATTCGCCGCAAAACGGGACCGTTTGAGGAATTGGATAGACCTTCAAGGCATGGTATCAGAGCCAAGTATGCAGACGAGAGTCCGCGATTCAAAGGTCTCGCGAATTCCAGTTCCGAAAGCCGGTTTCACAATGGTTCCAAAGCCGAAATTCGCTATTGCGCTGATATTCTTGCCTCTCGCACTCGGTGGTTGCCTTCAGCCTATGTACGGTGGTGTTGCAGGTGACAGCCTCCGTTCGGAGCTGGCCGCGATCAAGGTTGAGCCAATTTCCGATCGGATCGGGCATTATCTTGGCAATGAACTCGTATTTGCATTAAATGGAACGGGATCAGAAGTCACACCAAAATACCGGCTACTCATTTCCATCGCTGAAAAGGTACAAACTCCGCTGATTGATACGATCAGCGGGCGGGCAACTGCTGGCACCGTGGTCGTGGATGCTAATTATCGTCTGCTTCCGGTGGGTACTTCAGAACCAATTGTTCAAGGTACTGCCTTTGTCGCCGCCAACTACGATCGTACAAGTCAACGATTTGCTAACGTTCGCGCGGCTCGAGATGCGGAAATCAGAACGGCAAAGGCCCTTTCGGAGCAGATACATGTCCGGATCGCCAGTGCGTTGTCAGACCGGAAGTAGGTGACCCTTGGTTGCCGTAACGCACCGCGAAGCTGATAGTTTTGTTGCATCCAAAAACCCGTCTATCGATGTTTTTCTGGTGTTCGGCAGCGATTCCGGACTCATCAGCGAACGGGCCCAAATCATATTGAAAAGCGCCGGCCTTAGTCTGGGCAATCCGGATCAAATAATAAGAATCGACGGTGATGAAATTGCCAACAATCCAGGTTTGCTGTTTGAGGAGGCGCACGGTATCGGCTTGTTTGCCGACAAGCGCGCCATCCTGATCCGCGCTGGTGGAAAACAGATCATTTCACCTCTTGAAACGATGCTCGAAGCCCCGGCGCCCGATTGTAAGATTATCATCATGGCCGGTCCGCTCCGGAAAGATGCACCGTTGCGGGCCTTAGCAACGAGAGCCAAAAATGCCGCCGCGATTGAGTGCTACCCGGATCAAACCGGCGATCTTGAACGCCTTATTGATTCAGAACTGAACCGAGTAGGCCTGAATATTGACCCGCCAGCACGGCTCATCCTGGCCAGCTTGTTAGGTGACGACAGGCTTTCCACCCGCGCGGAATTGGAAAAACTGATTCTTTACACACATGGTACCGGGATCGTCACAGAAAGCGATGTTATAAATGCAGTCGCAGATGCATCTGTGCTTGCTTTAGATAATATCGTATTTTCAACGTTCTCCGGAGTTGTAACTTTTCTTGGCGATGAAGGCGCTCATATTTATTCGCGGACCTCAGAAACATTCGCGCTGATTTCAGCTGCCACTCGTCATTGTCAGCTCCTAAATCAAATCCGGATAGACGTTGAATCCGGAACCGCTCTTGAAAATGCGGTTGAGCGTAATGCAGGACGTATTGTATTCGGGGCTCGCCGCAAGACTTTATCCGATCAGGCTAGTTTTTGGAAAAGCGATTCGCTCACCCAATGTTATAGCGATCTCGTTCGTTCGACCCTCGAAACCCGGAGAGAACCTAATCTCTCAAATGCCATTGTAATGAACACATTGCTCGGAATCGCCCGCCGCTATCAGACCTTGCGGCGCGCAACTTAATGATCTCAATAAGCTGAAACTTTATATGATCAGAAAAAAGAGCTAACTTCTCAGCCTCCGGCACAATTCATCAAGTTGTTCGAGTGACTTGTATTTAATCGCCAACTCTCCTTTTTCTCCGCGATGTTTGATTTCCACCACAAGACCAAGTGCATCTGTCAAAGCCTGTTCAAGCGACTTGGTATCAGGATCTTTCATGCTGTGAGAGGATTTTCCCTCAGGGCCGTTTGAATTAATCCCCTCACCTGAACTGTTTTGTCCAAGACGTTCGAGATCACGAACACTCAATCCCTGCTCGACTGCCCGTTTCGCCATGGAATCCATGTCGGAAAAAGCGAGCAAGGCGCGGGCGTGGCCGGCCGAAATCTCGCCGGACGCCAACAGGCTCCTGGAATATTCGGGTAGTTTCTGTAATCGTAAGATATTAGCTATATGACTCCGGCTCTTGCCGATAATTCGGGAAAGATCAGCCTGTGTATAGCCAAACTCAGTTGCAAGCTGCTCATAAGCCCGCCCTTCATCCAAGGCGTTCAAGTCCGAGCGTTGAACGTTTTCGACGATAGCGAGTTCCAACGCCTCGCGATCCGATACATCAATAACTATAACTGGCACCTCGTGAATTCCCGCGAGTTGCGCGGCCCGCCATCGCCTTTCACCGGCAATGATTTCATATGCGTTCGTTGCGCCCTTTACGTTGCGAACGAGAATGGGCTGGATAACGCCCTTTTCTTTTATTGAATCCGCAAGCTCCGACAACGATTCAGCATCAAAATTCCGGCGCGGATTTTTGGGATTCGCATGAACAAATTCTATGGGAACCTTGCGCTGACCCGATAGGCTTTCACTTGTGACCTCTGTCTCAATTGAATTTTCACCCATTAGCGCCGCAAGACCACGTCCCAGCCCCAATCTTTGTTTATTTTCGTCAGCCATAACCCATCTTTCATAAAGTTTTGCACCGTGATCAGGCTGCACAAAGTGCCTTTTCCCTTTGGATAATCTCAGACGCAAGTTTCAGATAGGCCTGACTGCCAGCGCATTTGAAATCATAAAGCAATACGGGTTTACCGTGTGAAGGCGCCTCTGAAATCCGAACGTTTCGTGGTATAATGGTATCGTAAACCTTCGCACCCATATGCAAACGAACGTCAGCTACAACTTGGCTAGCAAGGTTATTGCGGGGATCGAACATCGTCAGCACGACACCATGAATTGTCAGGCCCGGGTTTAAGGTACGCTTGACTTGCTCGACCGTGGATAGAAGCTGCGAAAGGCCTTCCAAAGCGAAAAATTCACATTGAAGTGGAACAAGGACACTGTCAGCAGCAGCAAGGGCGTTCACTGTCAGCAAGTTTAGTGATGGCGGGCAATCAACCAGGACATAAGTAAACGGACCGCCATCCAGATCCGGATCTTGATTAAGCGTATCAATTGCTTTCTTGAAGCGATAGGCCCGATCGCTGGAGGAGGCAATTTCAAGCTCCACTCCAAGAAGATCAAGCGTGGACGGGGCTATGAAGAGACCGGGAACTGACGTTGGCTTTGCGGCCTGGCGCAACGTGCCTTCGCCGACCATGACGTGATATGTGGAAAACTTGCGATTATTTTTTTCTATTCCAAGACCTGTGGATGCATTCCCTTGCGGATCGAGATCAGCTATGAGCACTTTTTCGCCAATAGCAGCAAGTGCCGTCCCCAGATTGATGGCCGTGGTGGTCTTACCAACGCCGCCTTTTTGATTGGCCAGAACCAGAACTCTCATGAACGTGCCTCGATTTATAGAATTCACGCCGAAGAGCGTCAGACCAAAGCCTCATTACCATTCCATTCAGCCTTGACGATTTTAGCCGAAGGTTCAGTAAGGCTGGGCAAAAATTCAAGTTTAACCCTACTAAATATAGGCGCATCCGTCAATTCTGATGCTACATCTTGTCCCTTTAGAAACAGCCCAAGGGCCCCATTTTTTAACAAAGGCGAACTCAGCTCCAAGAGTGATGGCAATCCTATAAGCGCCCGCGCTGTTACGATGTCGACTATTGGCAGATCATCAATGACTGCTTCTACCCGGGCATTGTGCACCAGAGCCGGAGCTCCGGTCTCTCGAGCGACTTCCCTTAGAAAAGCACACTTTCGATGATCGCTTTCCACGAGGTGAATTTCAGTATTTTGGAAATCAGCAAGTAAAATTGCGATGACCAAACCGGGAAAACCCGCTCCAGATCCTAAATCAACCCACTTGCGCGCCTGAGGCGCCAGAGTTACCAGCTGTGCACTATCGGTAAAATGACGGGTCCATAAGCCGGGCAGTGTGGAGGGTGCTACGAGATTCTTTATTTTTTGCCATCGATGTAATAAATTCTCATAGATTTCAAGGCGCACAATTGTTTCACGTGAAACACTGGTAATTCCTGGCAACCGGTTGCTTTTGACCTCCCAATTCATGCGTAGTGTTGCCTTTTGTTGTTACTCTCCACCGCGCGGACGTAAGCGAGCAGGGCCGCGAGAGCAGCCGGAGTGACGCCCTCAATTCGTCCTGCCTGCCCCAAAGTCACCGGTCGTATCTGATCAAGACGGTTCCGAATCTCTGTGGACAATCCGGCTATGTTTTCGAAACGAAGATCAGAGGGAATGATCCGGCCATCTTCCGCACGAAACGTATTTATGTCCGCCTGTTGCCGCCGCAGATAGACCGCATAAGTTGCATCGTTTTCCATCTGCCTTGATATTCTCGATTCTATTTTGCCTAACTCAGGCCAAATTTTGACCAGATCTTCCCAGCTTATTCCAGGATAGGACAATAATGTATAAGCATTCCGTGTAATGCCGTCCTGATTGACGTTGAGACCTAGAATCCGGGCCTCGCTCGAAGTCAAACTCTTCCCTTTGAGTAAGCTTGTGGCCTCGACGAGCCCATTTGTCTTTTTCGAAAAATATTTTGCCCTCCCAGCGCCTATGCAGCCCAGGTCGAGACCCAATGGCGTCAATCGTTGATCAGCGTTGTCAACGCGCATAGAGAGCCTGTATTCAGCGCGTGATGTGAACATGCGGTAAGGCTCACTGATTCCCCTCGTAACCAGATCATCAACCAGCACACCAATATAGGCCTGCGATCGGTCAAGCACAAAGCGGTCCCGGCCTTGAGACAACAATGCGGCGTTAAGCCCGGCTACCAGTCCTTGTGCGGCCGCTTCTTCATAACCCGTTGTTCCGTTTATTTGCCCCGCCAAAAAAAGTCCCGGCATTTTCTTGACCTCAAGAGACAGATTTAGCTCTGTGGGATCAACGTGATCATATTCGATTGCATATCCGGGCCTGAACATCTCAACGGCTTCTAGACCCGGTATCGTTCTGAGGAAACAAAGCTGAACGTCTGCCGGAAGCGACGTCGAAAGGCCATTCGGATAAATCGTCGGATCGCCCAAACCCTCAGGTTCCAGGAAGATCTGATGACTTTCCCTGTCGGAAAATCTTGTGACCTTGTCTTCGATCGACGGACAGTATCTGGGACCCCTTCCAGTTATCGATCCCGAATATACCGCTGACTTAAGGATATTTTCCCTGATAATAGAATGCGTCTTCTCCAAAGTGCGCGTAATGTAACACAAAGCTCGATTAACCGGTGTTGTTTCACCAGTCATGCAAAATGGTTCCGGGTCCGAATCTCCAGGTTGCTGTTCAAGATTCTCCCAATTGATAGTCCTTCCATCAAGACGAGCCGGAGTCCCAGTCTTCAATCGCCCAAGGCGTAGTCCAATAGATTCAAAACTTTCGGACAGCGTATCGCAAGGAGCTTCGCCAACCCTGCCAGCTCTCATCTGTTCATTTCCGATATGAATAGTACCACGCAAAAATGTGCCGGTTGTTACCACAATTGATCCGCACTCGAATCGCTTCCCAGCGGAGGTAGACGCACCATCCAGTCGCCCATTCCGAAATTCCAGACGAGCAATTTCCGCTTCAAGTAATTCCAAATTAGGATATGAAGAAAGTGTGTCCAGCATGGTCTCCCGGTAAAGTTTTCGATCCACTTGAACTCGCGGACCGCGAACCGCCGGCCCTTTACTCCGGTTCAATACGCGAAAATGTATACCGGCCATATCCGCCACCCGACCGATCAGTCCATCCATCGCATCGACTTCGCGAACTAGATGCCCCTTCCCCAGCCCGCCAATAGCCGGGTTACACGAGAGAGAACCGATAAGCCCAATTTTGTGCGTGAACAAAGCAGTCTTAGCGCCGAGGCGGGCGGCAGCGGCAGCGGCTTCGCAACCTGCATGACCACCCCCCACTACTATCACATCGTATCGCACAGTACCCATCCTAGAGCATCTCCTTCCGATCAATGTTTCACGTGAAACAATATCCTATTTTCCCATGCAAAATCTCGAAAAAATCGCCCCCAAAATATCCTCGGTTCCGATCCGCCCTGAGATACGCCCCAATTGTTGAGCTCCCGCCCTCAGCCATTCCAATGTAAGCTCGAGAAATTCGGACGACACCGATTCTAGCGAATTCTCGAGCATTTGCATACATTCCTCAAGCGAAGCTCGCTGACGCTCATTGACGAAAATGACTGAATTCGAATTATCCCACGCACCGCGGCCGGCCTCAAGGATCCTCTCAAAGAGAACCTCTAATCCACGACCCGTAATAGCAGAAACTTTTATTCCAGAAAGTGAGCGTAATAAAAATTCCTCACACAAATCCGATTTGGTATATATAGGTATGACCGGTGCCCCCAAGAGACCGGCGGGTACCGCCATTTCAACACTCCCCGCTGGCAACAGCCACAAAACGAGGTCAGCAGCTTTCCCGGCTAAAAGGGCCCGTTCAATCCCGATCAATTCAACTGTATCATCGGTCTCCCGAATGCCAGCGGTATCGAAAAACCTCACCAGAAATCCACCAATATCGACAGATACTTCAATTACATCCCGCGTTGTTCCCGCAACCTCTGTGACGATGGCAACATCACGCCTCGCCAGCAAATTGAGGAGTGATGATTTTCCTGCATTCGGAGGGCCAGCGATCACAACTTTGAAGCCATCCCGTATGACCTCACCAGAGGAGATAGCGCCCAAATGACCTTTTATCTCTGAGCAAAGTTTTTCGATACCTAAACGAGCCTCCTCAATCACCTCCCGTGGTGCATCACCTTCGTCAGAAAAATCGATACTTGCTTCTAGCAACGCCATGATATCCAGAAGTTGATTACGCCAGTCATTACATTGATTTGAAGCCCTGCCGTCCAATTGTGCAACCGCCTGCCGCCGCTGCGCCTCCGTCTCTGCCTCGAGAAGATCTGCTACTCCTTCCAGCCTAGATAAATCAGTTTTCCCATTCTGAAATGCACGGCGCGTAAATTCCCCCGGTTCGGCAAATCTGCATCCTTCAATCCGGGAAAGTGATTTCAAAAGAGCTTTCTTCACGGCACTGCTACCGTGCACATGAAATTCCAGACAATCTTCCCCTGTGAAACTGGATGGCCCGGGATGCCAGAGCACGATCGCCTGATCAAGAAGCTCAGCCGATACTGGGTCACAAATCCTGGCAAGCGTCGCCTGCCTCGCCACGAGACTACGGCCGATCATCTTCTGAACGATCTCAGTGCAATTCGGCCCTGAGGCGCGCAATACAGCCAGCGCCGATCGCCCGTCTGGCGTTGCAAAAGCATAAATGGTCGCGTTCATTTCGGTCTCATAGACCAGAATATCGAAACATGAAACAAGAAGGATAATCAGCGCAAGAGGAATCGCCAGTGCCCAAAAACGAACTCGCTACAGCTGCAAGTCCTTATCTTCTTCAGCACAGGACTAATCCCGTCCATTGGCGCGAATGGTCAACAAGCGCACTCGACGAAGCCAAAACTACCGGGAAGCCCATTCTTCTCTCCATAGGCTACGCCGCATGCCACTGGTGCCACGTAATGGCCCATGAAAGTTTCGAGGACGAATCAACAGCGCAATTAATGAACTCTCTTTTTATAAATATAAAAGTTGATCGTGAGGAGCGCCCTGATATCGATCAAATATACATGGCTGCGTTACACGCACTCGGCCAGCCCGGTGGCTGGCCCCTGACAATGTTCGTAACGCCCAACGGCGACCCATTTTGGGGCGGCACTTATTTCCCGAAAGAAGCATCGCACGGACGGCCATCTTTCAGACAAGTCCTACAGGAGGTTTCCCGGGTGTATCGGGAAGCACCGGAAAGGATAACGAACAACACTGCTGCACTTAAAAAAGCTGTCACTGAGTCCGCCCCGGCACAACCTGCTGTGATGATTACAAATATTATGCTCGACGACTTTGCCAAACGTTTATTTCCCCACATGGATATGACCAATGGCGGTATGCAAGGCGCGCCAAAATTCCCGAATACTCAGATCCTTGAGTTTTTTCTTCGTGCAGCAAGACGAACCCACGACAAGACGTTTTTCGAGCCCGTCGCTTTGACGCTGACAAAACTGTACGAAGGCGGAATTCACGACCATATTGGTGGAGGGTTTGCGCGCTACTCTGTAGACGAGCGATGGCACGTGCCGCATTTCGAAAAGATGCTCTACGATAACGCCCAATTGCTGGAACTATATGCAGCGGCCTGGCAATTAGATTCCAAACCAGCTTTTCGCGCCGCTGCCGAATCAATTGTCACCTGGCTTAAGCGTGAAATGATCGAACCCTGCGGCGCGTTTTCAGCTAGCCAGGACGCTGATAGCGAGGGCGTCGAAGGCAAATATTATTGTTGGACACTGCAAGAAATCCAGACCGTTCTCGCTCCGTCAGACGCAGAGCTTTTTATCAGACACTACGATGTCCAGACCGACGGCAATTGGCAAGAATTGCACACGGGAACCCGGACCAATGTTTTGAACCGGCTGGCGAGCGTCCCTGCCGGTACCGCAACTGAAGCCAGGCTGACTTCGATAAGAAAAAAATTGCTTCAAAACCGAAAACACCGCGTTCCCCCGTTACGCGACGACAAAGTTCTCTCCGACTGGAACGGCCTGATGATTGCCGCACTGGCCAGGGCATCCTGTATATTTAATGAGCCTGAATGGATACGGCTGGCAGCACAAAGTTTTCGTTCCGTAATCGATTCAATGACCAAAGCAAACAATGATTACATGAGAATCGGACATTCACGCCACCAGGGAAAACTTGTCTGGCCCGGCATGTCCTCTGATTACGCTTATATGATACGCGCCGCGCTCATGTTAAATGAAAACGGAGCTGTATTCACTGCTTCATCAGGACAATCATATATTGATATCGCAATTCGTCTCGCTCGTGCGTTGATAACTTTCCATGCCGATTCTGAAACCGGTCTTCTCTCACTACCCGCTCAGGATGCTACCGACGTTGTTTACAGGACATATGCGACACAAGACGATGCGACCCCGAATCCAAATTCCATTTTTTTGCAAACGCTCCAAATTCTGGCCTCAGCTACGGCCGATCCCTTGTTTATGGACCACGGCAATCTCATGCTCAAATCAATCAATACATTCGCGATCAAGAACCCCTTTGGCCATTCATCTTATCTGAATGCGCTGGATTCCAGATTCAATGCATTTGAAGCCATTGTTGTAGGTAATCAACGCCAGGAATTTTTGTCTCTGCTCCGACAGGAGCCGTTAGTGAGCCGATTCGTTATTGAACTCGACGAAACCTCGATACACCAATCCCGGCGGTTCGCGCCCGCTATGACGAAAGATAAAACCTTCGTCTTTATTTGCCACGGCGAAGTCTGTTCTCTACCGATTACACAAACCGGAGCTTTGAAAGAAACCCTGTCGAAAATGAATAACGCATCATGACCGCTGAGCTCACGATGCATTACGATTCGGCCATTATCATTCAGGTGCGACCGGTTCCGAATCAATTCCCCTGAGCATCAGGTATTCATCGACTCAAAGAAGCTTGAATTCCCCTTGGGGGTTTCACGCAGCTTACCCAGTAGGAACTCAATCGCGTCCACCGTGCCCATGGGATTGAGGATACGTCTCAGGACATACATTTTCTTGAGAATATCCGGCGCGACGAGCAGCTCTTCCTTTCTGGTACCAGAACGGGTGATATCGATGGATGGGAACACACGCTTGTCCGCAACCTTGCGATCAAGAATGATTTCCGAATTACCGGTACCTTTGAATTCCTCAAAGATTACTTCGTCCATGCGCGAGCCGGTGTCAATCAGCGCCGTTGCAATGATCGTCAAAGATCCACCTTCTTCGATGTTTCTGGCAGCGCCAAAAAACCTCTTCGGCCGCTGCAACGCATTGGCGTCCACACCACCAGTAAGTACCTTACCTGAAGATGGAACAACAGTGTTATAGGCGCGCCCCAGACGAGTAATTGAATCCAGCAGGATGACAACATCCCGGCCATGTTCAACCAACCGCTTGGCTTTTTCGATGACCATCTCGGCAACCTGCACGTGACGAACAGCAGGTTCGTCAAAGGTTGAAGACACAACTTCACCCCGAACAGAGCGCTGCATATCTGTGACTTCTTCGGGCCTTTCATCTATCAGCAAAACAATCAGATAACATTCCGGATGATTTGCCGTCACAGACTGCGCGATGTTCTGCAACAGAACAGTTTTACCTGTTCGAGGAGGCGCAACGATTAACGCGCGCTGACCTTTACCAATGGGTGAAACGATATCGATGACTCGCGACGAAAGGTCTTTCCTTGTGGGATCATCTACTTCCAGCTTCAGCCGTTCATCAGGATAAAGCGGCGTCAGATTATCAAAATGTACTTTGTGCCGAACTTTTTCAGGATCTTCAAAATTAATCGTATTGACCTTCACCAATGCGAAATACCGTTCACCTTCCTTGGGACTGCGGATCAAGCCTTCAACAGTATCCCCGGTGCGTAGACCAAATCGCCTGATCTGTGAAGGCGACACATAGATATCGTCAGGCCCAGCCAGATAATTAGCGTCTGAAGAACGCAGAAATCCAAATCCATCCTGCAGGACCTCAACGACACCTTCACCAACAATTTCGATATCCCGGCTCGCCAATTGCTTCAAAATGGCAAACATCAATTCTTGTTTGCGCATGATCGAAGCGTTCTCGACCTCGTGCTCTTCAGCAAAGGCCAACAATTCTGTTGGAGACTTGCTCTTGAGCTCTTGCAGCTTGATTTCCCGCATGGGGGATATTCCTTGATCGGATTAGCCGGGTGAAGGCCCGGATTTAAGGAAGGGAATTGGCTGGCGCTGGGAGCTTTTTAGCATTCCCGCCGGATCCAGAAAATCTCAGGATACCGGGCCGTCAGCAAATCAGGGATGGACCACATGAATATGATGAAATAGCGCCAATGGCAAGCACGATGTCAGCCGCGCAAAGCGCAGATTAGTATGGCTTAACTATTACAAGCACTACAATTCCGATCATCAGCAAGGTCGGAACTTCATTCAATATCCTGTAAAATTTCTCACTACGTACAGAAATCCCAGTTTCCAGTTTATGCCGTTCGGCAGATAAAAAACCATGAATGCCGCTCATGCCAATCGCGAGTAAAAATTTGGACAGAAACCAGGCCTCCCGCCAAATCTCTCCAGCGAACGCCATCCAGAGACCTGTAAACCAGACCACACACATCGCGGGATTCATGATGAATCTCAGAAGACGCCGCTCCATAATCATCAACATTTTATCGCTGCCGGAGCCCTCCTCAACCCCGGCATGATAAACAAACAATCGCGGTAGATAGAGCATTCCTGCCATCCACGAAATAACCGATATAACGTGCAAGGCCTTGATCCAGAGGATCATTTTCGACAGCTCCGTTTCAGCCCCTGATCACGCGAAGCATTTTCTCCACATGTTCGATTGGCGTCGAAGGTAGTATCCCATGTCCCAAGTTGAAAATAAAAGGACCAGCCGACAATTCATAAAGGATTCGCCGCACCTCTGATTCCAGACTATCGCCGCCGGTAAGCAGGACTAGCGGGTCCAAATTACCTTGAACAGTCTTCCGGCCCTGGATGTACTGAGCAACCCATCGTGTATTGTCTGACGTATTCAGACCAAGAGCATCTATATCAACACAATCAAGGAATTCCATCAGATGCGTCGCAACACCTCTCGGGAAAGCGATGATTCGCGCATCTGGGCATTTTGCTTTGACCCCCTGAGCAATTTTGAGAATTGGCTCAAGCGACCATTTACGAAAAGCAGGCCCAGGCAAAACACCAGCCCAGCTGTCAAAAATCTGGACGATCTCCACCCCCGCGGCAATCTGGCGAACCAGATAGTCAATTGAAGCTGACACCAATTTGCCAATCAGTTTTTCGAAAAGCTCTGGATAACGATAGGCGAATAGCCGCGCTGGCGCCTGATCCGGCGTGCCCTTCCCCGCGATCATATAGCTCGCGACAGTCCAGGGTGCACCGCAGAAGCCTATGAAAGCTACAGCATCCGGAAGCTCACCTTTCACCCGGTCAATAGTCTCAAAAACAGGCTCAAGCAGCTTTAAATCTATTTGATCATGAAGTCTGGATAAGCCGGCTGCGTCTCCTATCGGTTGCAAGCGCGGACCTTCACCTTGCTCGAATGAGACCTTCTGACCTAGAGCTTCGGGAATGACGAGAATATCGCTGAACAGGATGGCGGCATCAAACCCAAACCGTTCTATCGGTTGCAACGTAGCCCGGCTAGCCAGATCAGGCGAGAAGCAAAAATGCATGAAGCTATCACTAGTGGCCCGCAGTTCCCGATACTCCGGTAGGTACCGGCCTGCCTGGCGCATGAGCCAGACGGGCGGACGCGGGAGAACCTTTCCAGCCAGAGCATCCAGTATCGGTTTGCTGTTTAAAGGCTTCGGCAGGGGAAGGGTCACTCGGAAACCTATCTAATAGAGATTCTAGAATCTGTTTTTAGCGTTTAGCCTGTGGGAATCAAACATCGAATTAATCGCAGGGAAATCAGTACACAACCCACAAGCCAAGTTCTGGGACAACTACAATCGGGCATCTTAATATCAGAAAATAACACTTAATAACAGTAGCGTATTGAGGAAAAAAAAATCACGAATTGTGGGAAAACATTTATTTATCTTGTCCTCGCAATTCCTCTTTCACTGCAACGGTGGTGCCGCTGTTGACAAGACAGCGGGGATATCTCCTCAGTTCCCGGCATCCAGACGTTGTCGAGGATTGTCCACAACGGCCCGAGCGACCTGTGGGTAATTCCAAGAATCCAAGAGGGTTCCAAAGTGAATCGCAATTACTTTCATTTGCATCTGGTATCGGATGCGACCGGGGAAACTCTGATTGCGGTCAGCCGCGCTGTTGCAGCTCTCTTCCAGAGCGCGGCGTCCATTGAACACGTTTACCCTTTGATCCGCTCCAGGGCGCAGCTGGACCGGGCCATCGCGGAAATCTCTTCTGCCCCGGGGATAGTGCTGTTCACCCTTGTCGACGAGGAACTTTCAGAAGTCCTTCAGAATGCCTGTTCTGAGATGGGAAGCCCCTGCCTTTCTGTCTTGCAGCCCGTTCTTAGCCTTTTCCAATCCTATCTCGGCGCCGTTTCCACTTCCCGCCCGGGCGCCCAGCACATGCTCAATGCCGAATATTTCAAACGGATCGACGCTCTCAACTTCACCATGATGCATGACGACGGGCAACAGCCGGAAAATCTGGAACAGGCGGATGTATTGCTTCTCGGAGTCAGTCGTACATCCAAAACTCCGACGAGTATTTATCTGGCCAATCGAGGCATTAAGACTGCCAATATCCCGCTTGTGCCGGGCGTACCCCTGCCCTCCTCGGTCACAGGCCTGAAAAAGCCGCTGGTGATCGGCCTGATTGCATCGCCCGAGCGGATTGTCCAGATCCGCCAGAACCGGCTGTTGACCCTGAATGCGGATCAGGAAACGCCCTACGTCGACCGCCTGTCGGTAGCCGAGGAAATCGCTCAATCCAAAAAACTATTCGTAGCCCACGGCTGGCCGATTATCGACGTCACTCGCAGGTCCATTGAAGAGACGGCGGCTGCAATCATGGATTTTTACAAGGAGCACAAACAGCGGCTTTCAGCCGAAAATTGATTGGAAGACCACAGATGTCTAACTTTTGGTTGGGTCAAGACCCACTCGTCCTTGCCTCTGCAAGCAAAATTCGCAGCCAGATTCTCGCTTCAGCAGGAATTCCGCACGATATAGTTCCGGCCAGTGTTGACGAGCGAAATCTTGAAAACTCAGCGCAAGGACAGGAAGGGCCAGCAATTGCTCTGATGCTGGCGCAAGCGAAGGCTGAATCAGTGTCCGCACAAAAGCCGGGGAGGATGGTTCTCGGAGCGGATCAGACGCTGACGATAGCATCACAAATATTCCACAAACCAGGCTGCCGTGCAAATGCACGCCGCCAGTTGCTGTCGCTCAAAGGGCAAGCCCACCGGTTGAATTCGGCCCTGGCGCTGGTGCAGGGCGGGACCTTGCTGTTCGCCACTGTAATCAGCGCCACACTCACCATGCGCAATTTTTCAGAAGCGTTTCTAGACAATTATCTGAATGCGGCAGGTCCTGATATTTTCTCCAGCGTTGGTTGCTATCATATTGAAGGAATCGGCATCCACTTGTTCGACAAGATCGACGGAGACCAATTCACTATCATGGGCCTGCCTCTGATTCCGTTGCTGGACCATTTTCGAAACCTCGGTCTCATAATAAGATGAAACTGGCTTCCCGAAATACGTTGGACCGAAAACCATGATCATCGGATTGACCGGCTCAATCGGAATGGGAAAATCAGCGACGGCCGCAATGCTTCGCGACGAAGGCATCCCCGTTCATGATTCCGATGCGTCGGTGCATTTACTCTACCGCGGGGCCGCTATTCCGGCCATCGCTCGGCATTTTCCGGCCGCAATAGTTGATGGTATTGTCGATCGGGCCAGGCTCGGTCCCGAAGTTCTGGGCAAGCCGGAGAGGATGACACTGCTCGAATCCATCATTCACCCATTGGTGGGCCAAGCGCGACAGGATTTCATCAACAACAATTTAGCCGCGGGCCGTTCTATCATGGTTGTGGATATCCCGCTTCTGTTTGAAATTGGGGGGGAGAAGGATGTGGACATCGTCCTGGTGACCTCCGCTCCTGATGATATTCAGGAGCGAAGGGTTCTTGCCCGTACTGGGATGACACGCGAAAAGTTTCTTGCAATCCGCGCAAGGCAAGTTCCCAATGCTGAGAAATGCCGCCGTGCGCATAGGGTCATTGACACAAGTATTGGATTTGGTTCAGCCCAGCTTCAGGTCAGAGCATTCCTGCGGTCGATCGCGGCTTTCAGATAGGAATCAGTAAATGGCGTTGCGCGAAATTGTTCTCGACACGGAAACGACGGGGCTCGATCCCGCTACTGGTGATCGGCTTGTCGAACTCGGCTGTGTAGAGCTTCTGAATTCGATTCCAACAGGCGAAACTTTTCATCGCCACATTGATCCCGAGCGTGAAGTACCCCATGAAGCGTTTCGGATTCATGGCCTTTCAACGGAATTTTTACGCGGAAAACCCAAATTTGCTGAAATTGCGAGCGATTTTTTTGAATTCATCGGCGAATCCAAACTGATTATCCACAACGCTGAATTCGACTTAAAGTTTCTGAACGCCGAATTGCGGCGAATAGAATTTCCGCCCCTCAACAGTGATCGCGTCGTGGATACGCTCGCGCTCGCGCGGCGCAAACATCCAGGTGCGCCGGCTAGTCTTGACGCCCTCTGTGTTCGCTACGGGATCGATAATTCACGGCGCACGAAACATGGCGCGCTGCTCGACTCTGAAATTCTGGCGGAGGTCTATCTGGAACTGACAGGTGGCCGCCAGTCAGCACTACAGCTTGCGAGCGTAGGACAGACGACCCGGAAAATTCAACTTGCCGTGGTGGATCTGGTCAAAATGAGGCCCGCGCCACTGCCGCAGTTTCTGATGACTGACGAACTCACGGCGCACGAGAAAATGCTGGAATCAATGGGCGAGAAAAGCGTCTGGCGCCAATATCGGTAGCCAGACGATTTCGTACCAATATATCAAGCGTTCCCGGCAGGTGCGTCTTGGGCTTGGGCTCGTTGCTGGTAAAGGCCAACAAAATCGATCGGATCAATATACAGCGGTGGAAAACCACCGTTACGCACGGCATCTGCGATGATTTGCCGCGCAAATGGGAAAAGCAGACGTGGGCATTCAATCAAGACGACTGGCTGCAACTCCTGTTCGGGAATATTTTGGAGCCTGAAAATCCCGCCGTAATCGAGTTCAAATTTGAACAAGGTCCCAGCGCCCTCGCCAGCTGATCCTTCGAGCACGAGGCTGACAGAATATTCCGTATCGCTGAGCTTTTGCGCATTCACATTGACCTGAATGGCGATATTGGGAGCCGTCTGCTGCTGCGAGAGCGATTGCGGCGCATTTGGGTTCTCGAACGAAAGGTCTTTCGTATACTGTACCAATACGTTCAATTGTGGCACGGCCTGTTGCCCTGCGACCGCGCCATTTCCTTCAGCCATAGTCAATCTCCAAACGATCAAACATTGTGAGCCAAGTCAGCCCGCCGCCTAGCATGCCGGGGGCGGGGAAACAAGAAGTCGATATGTGAAGTTATTTTAGCCCTGTTTCTCGATATTGGCGATTTTGACATAATCGCCCCACGCATTGATTTCACGCCGAAAATAGGCCTGTGCATCTGCAGGACTGGAAACCCAGGGGTCACTTGCAAAACTGTTGAGAAACTTTTTACCCTCATCGCTTGCAACGATTTCGCTGAGCCACGCGCCAAGCTGATCGACAATGGTTTTCGGCGTAGCGCTTGGCACAAAACCGGCCCACCAGCTTGTGACTGAAATAGGAAAACCCGATTCCACGAAAGTCGGATAGTCGGGCGCCGCCTGCAACCGCTCCTCGGTACTCACGGCGAGAATACGCATACGTCCCGCTTTGACTTGCGAAACGGCGAGCACATTATCGGCAATTGCATAATCGAGATTGCCACTCGACAGATCGTTCAGATATTGGGCGGCAGTCTTGTATTGTACTTCAACAGCCTGAAGATTGGCCTTCTCTTTGAAAAGGGCGCCAACAACACGCGCAGACGGATTTGCCAGCGCATAGCTTGCCTTCTCGCCTTTTATCTTTATCGCTGCAACCAGTTCGGCAAGTGATTTCCAGGGCGACTCCTCAGCGACCATGATCATGTTGGGTTGTTTGTTGATGGTGCCTATAACCTGAAGATCATTGCCAACATCCACGGTTGGGACCTTCATGACGTGTTGGTTGGCTGCAAGCGCGCTTCCACCGGTGATATAAACGACATGCCCATCAGGCTTAGAGCGGGCAACATACTCTGTGGCGATGTTTCCGAGCGCTCCGACACGATTTTGGACAACCACGTTTCGCTTGCACAAGACGCGCATTTTTTCAGCGAAAAAACGAACATAAGTGTCGGCGCCGCTGCCAGCCGCAAAGCCGCAAACAAACTGGATATCCTGAGACGGAAAGGCCTGCGCGTGCACGGTGCGTGCTCCAGCCAGATACATACCTGCAATGGCGGCTGAACCAATTCCAAACTGGCGGCGATTGATAGCGTACATGTGAAGCTCCACAGAATCAGGCGACCGGAATCCAACCACAATGTCTTATGATCTGGAGGAAGCTACACTCAGCGGCAAGTAGATCCAATTGCGGCAATTCAGGCAAGCAATACGGCGAACTCTACGTTTTACGCACCCAAGCCGTGCGGCTTTTCAAACTGCCCCGTTTTTCGAAACCGATAGAGATAGGTTGGGACGATGGTTTCGATCGATTCCGGAGTTATTCCCAAACCAAGCAGGGTTCGGCCGTCGGCGTCAGCCGCATCGGAAACAATATTGTCGGACAGAAGAAGAGTAACCTGATCACGTGTCAGCGTTAACCATTCGGGCCAAATACCCAGACTTAGCTTGTGCGCCAATTCCAGAGCGAACGCCTGGATATTGGCGACCGGTAGCGGAATGGGGACGAAAAGCCTTCTTCTGCCGGTGATGGAGCTAACGAAACGCATGAGCTCTTCGAAGGTTTTTACCTCAGGACCGCCCAGTTCGTAAATTTTGCCCTTGGAGGCGGCGTTATCGCAAAAGCCCGCCAAAGCGCGGGCGACGTCGCCTACATAAACCGGCTGGAATTTGGTTTGCCCGCCGCCAAATAACGGAATGAAAGGAGATATCCGCGCTATAGCGGCAAAAGAGTTAAAAAAATCATCTTCGGGCCCGAAGATCAGCGAGGGTCTCACAATTGTAGCATCAGCAAAACCATCAAGGATGCCTGCTTCACCCTGGGCTTTGCTCCTTGCGTAGGCGGAGCTGGCGTTTGCATCAGCGCCGATGGCAGAAACATGGAGCACGGTTTTAACCCCAGAATCCCGGGCTGCACGTCCGATTGTTCGGGCTCCGAAGGCATGGACAGACTCAAAACTCTGCCGTCCTTTTGGCATCCTGACGCCCACAAGGTTTACTACAGCATCCGCGCCTTTTACTGCCGCCAGAACCGACGCAGGATATCGCACATTTGCCTGGGTGGCTGAAATCTGGCCGACACGTCCCAAAGGCTGAAGATGATAGGCCAGATCGGGGCGGCGGCAGGCAACGCGAACCCGCCATCCCATCTGTGCAAAGACCCGGACTGTGTGACGGCCAACGAAACCGCTGCCACCGAAAACAGTGACAAGACGGGCCGGATTTGGCGTGATCGAAGACATGGTAAATTCCCGGCGTGATATCTCTGCGTATGCTGTCCTCTAATAGACTCCGGGAAGGCTGTACAGACTTGTGGCGAGGTCAAATTGTCTTCCTGAGAGTTGAATGCAGGTCCGCGAATCCGTTTCGGCGCCTATCGTAAAATTTTACCGATTCACTGCCCAAAAGACGATCCGTTGAGTTTCATTTGACAAGCACAGCCTAGCGCCCGTATGAGACCCGCCGTGCCCAGGTGGCGGAATTGGTAGACGCGCTGGCTTCAGGTGCCAGTGGTCGCAAGATCGTGAAGGTTCGAGTCCTTTCCTGGGCACCATTTGCCTTTTCCCCGATTTTCTTACGGCGGAATGGTTGGTTGTTCTCAATATAGTAGAGTGAAACTCGCCCAGGCTTGTCATCGGTGCAACCTGGCGGCCCCCCGGGAGTTGAAACCTGTAATGCCTATTCACGTCCACAAGCGCGACTTGCCGGAAGGTCTGGAATTTCAGGATTCTGTAGCGATTGATACAGAGACGCTCGGTCTTAATCCCCACCGGGACCGTCTGTGTGTCGTTCAATTGTCATCCGGCGACGGATCGGCCCATGTGGTGCAGATCGCACAGGGCCAGCCAGCGGCCCCTAATCTTGCCCGGTTGCTGGTAAATCCCAGCATTACCAAAATCTTTCATTTCGGACGATTTGACGTGGCTATGATGGCGAAAGCCTTCAACGTTATGACGGCGCCGGTTTATTGTACCAAGATCGCCTCAAAGCTGGCGCGCACCTATACCGACCGCCACGGTTTGAAAGACCTTACCCGGGAATTGCTAGGCATCGACATGTCCAAGCAGCAGCAATCCTCCGATTGGGGAGCCGACACCTTATCCGATGCGCAATTGGCCTATGCCGCCTCGGACGTTTTACACCTGCACGCCCTGCGCAAAGCTCTCGATGCTATATTGATTCGGGAAGGGCGCATGGATGTGGCCAAGGCCTGTTTCGAGTTCCTGCCTGTTCGGGCGCGCCTGGACTTGATGGGCTGGCCTGAAAACGACATATTTGCGCACGAATGATGAATTTGTAACAATCTGGTCTAGTATTGAGGACTGGAATTCTGCCGTACTGAACATCGGCCGGTAGCGCCCCAGAACCCGGATCTCCAATTTCGTCACACATGGCCCAAAATCTGTCGATTGATGCCGCTGATGAGCGCCGGCAGGTCCAACGGAACCGGTCAGGAGCCATTGCCGCAGCGCGCAGGCACACACAACATGTACGCTATTTCAAGCTTGGGATAATAATCGGGTCTGCTGCGGGAATTGGACTGTTGTTTGCGGTTACGTTTTTCGATCCTTTTTCAAATGTCCCATCAAACGTCTCGATAGCCAGTGCATCGCTCAATGGGACGAAAATCACCATGGAACTGCCCCGCCTGAGCGGGTTCAGGAAAGATGGGAAGCCCTATCAGGTGCGGGCCCGCTCCGGCGTACAGGACATCAGGACACCGAAAATCATCGAACTAAGTGAAGTGGAAGCGCGCATCCAAGTCGAGAATGAAAATACAGTCAATGTTATAGCGCCATGGGGCGTTTTCGACAGCGGCGCGGATTCGATGAAAATGTTCACACAGACCAGAGCTGAAACCATCACCATGAAAAGCACGTCCGGTTACACTGTGATTCTCAGGAGTGCGGATATAAACCTGAAATCCGGCGATCTGGTCTCCCCTGACAAGGTGATCGTCTTGATGCCGAGCGGGACAATTGCCGCCGATGCCGTGCAGGTAGGTGATGGGGGCAAGATCGTAACTTTTAATGGTAACGTGACATCTCTATTCAAATCAGCTGATGCCGAATCAACGACAGAGGCAAAGTAAAATGGGTCTCGCGGCAAAACCTCAATCTGGATGTCTGAAACATTTTGCGCTTGGGCTGATTTTGGCTCTGGTGGCGGCCAGTGTGGCGCAGCCGTCCCTTGCCCAGCGCAAGAAGGGCAGTTCATCGCCCCTGATTCCCGGCGGCAATTCCAAAGCCCCCATAGCCATCGATGCAGAGCGTCTCGAATACCTCGAAAAAGAACAGAAATTTATCTATTCGGGCAACGTGGTCGCCAAGCAGGGCGACGCCACGTTGAAAGCGCCGACCATGACCGTGTTTCTTGAAAGGGACGGAACAAAGAAACCTGGAACCGCCCCCACAGAAGGCGGCGTGAACGATCAAATCAAACGTATTGAAACGACCGGGCCCGTCACCGTCACGTCAAAAGATCAATCCGGGAAGACACAGGTTGGTACGGGCGACAGGGGGCTTTACGACAAGCCGGCCAATAAGGTCTTTCTGATCGGGCATCCAGTGCTTACGCAGGATCAAAATATTGTCCGCGGCGCACCCGGTCAGACCCTAGAGTATGATTTGAATAGCGGACGTGCAAATTTCACTGGTGCTGGCAGGGTATCAACAATCTTCGTGCCAGAAGACGACAAAAAGGGCGGGCGCAAGCCTGCACCAAAGCCTTAGCGCGTCCGCTGGCTACAAAAACGCTGTCCCGCGTGACAATCGCTCAAAATTCCTGCATTGATCCGCGGCCCCGTTCCCTGTTATTCGCGGCGTGCCAGCGGCGTGGTTCTGGCCTCTCCAACAAACTCCACGGTCTGGTGTGGCAATGAGCTGGTTTCGGGGTCTCCGGTCAGGGTCCAGTTCGGAACCCGGCAAAGCTCATGACGCCTCCCGGGAAGGTTGGCTCTGTGCTTGGAATCTCGGCAAAAGCTATCGCGGCCGTCAGGTCGTCCAAAATGTGAGCCTCGCTGTGCGCAGGGGCGAGGCTGTGGGCCTCTTGGGGCCAAATGGCGCCGGTAAGACGACTGTTTTTTACATGATCACTGGCCTTGTTCAGCCAGATAAAGGGATGATTGAACTGGACGGCAACGACGTCACCATGTTGCCCATGTATCAGCGCGCGAGACTGGGTATAGGATATTTGCCGCAAGAAGCCTCCATTTTCCGGGGACTTTCCGTCGAGGACAACATTCGAGCAGTGCTTGAGGTTGCCATCCCCGAAAAGGACCGCCAGGCTGCTGAACTCGAATCCCTCCTCGAAGAGTTTGATATCAAGCGATTGCGCAAGTCACCGTCAATCGCGCTGTCTGGTGGTGAGCGCCGCCGTTGCGAAATCGCCCGTGCTTTAGCCGGGCAGCCATCGTTCATGTTGCTCGATGAACCATTTGCAGGCATCGATCCCATTGCCGTCGGCGATATACAGGCGCTGGTCCGGCACCTCACCCATCGCGGGATCGGGGTCTTGATCACCGATCACAACGTGCGCGAGACGCTCGGCCTGATTGACCGCGCCTACATCATCCATTCTGGACACGTGCTCACTGAGGGTTCACCTGAGGCCATAGTGGCGGACCCAGATGTGCGCCGGTTCTATCTCGGGGAAGATTTTCGTTTATGAGTATAATCTATTGATATTCTTGATATAATCAATAAATTCCAGACAATTGTGGATTTCGTAACCGCGTTGTCTCAGATCATCTTAACCGACGCGAATGATAAACGCCTGTGCGGCGCAATTGTTGATCGCCACATTGAGAATTTTGATGTTATAAGCAAGAAACGGGCCGAATGGTTTCGGTCTGGTTGTTGGAATGTTTCTCGGGTGTAGCTGAAGCGTATGGCAATCTCGACTCGCTTGGTAATGCGTCAGGGGCAATCCCTGGTTATGACGCCGCAACTTTTGCAGGCGATCAAGCTGCTGCAATTATCTAACCTTGAGTTGATTAACTTTGTTGAACAAGAGCTTGAGCGCAATCCTCTGCTCGAAAGGTCGGACGACGCACCTGCGGCTCTGGAAGATCAGCCAATTTCAGAAAAAGCCAGTGAGGACTCCGCTGGCAGCGACGATTTTGATGACCCGGGGGCTGAGGCAAGCGAAGGCGATTGGGCCAGCGAGCGGCTTGAAACCAGCCAGGCGTCTATGGAAGAAAACCTCGGCACAGAAGTCGAGAACACGTTTGATTCCGACAAGACAGTGCCTGTTTCCACATCCCCCGGAGATGATGCACAATATACCGTCTCGGCTGGATCGATGGCCGGGTCCTCAGCAGGGTCGGATGAGTCACCAAATCTTGAAGCCTACGTAGCGGCGCAGGTTTCCCTTGCAGATCACCTAGTGGCGCAATTGGCGCTAGCCATTCGCGATCCCGTTGAACGCATGATTGGCGAGATGCTGATCGATTCCATTGATGACGCCGGGTATATGCGCGAAAACATCCAGGAAATGGCTGGCCGGTTGGGTGTAGCGCCTGTGCGTGTGGAAAAAGTTCTCTCCGTCATCCAGACGTTTGATCCCGCTGGCGTGGGCGCCCGGAATCTGGCGGACTGCCTTTCCATCCAGTTGCGCGATGCCGACCGTTTCGATCCAGCTATGCAAGCGCTTGTTGCTAATCTTCCGCTGCTCGCCAAACGCGACTTCGTACAGTTGCGCCGCATTTGCGGGGTCGATCAGGAAGATCTGAATGACATGCTGGCGGAAATTCGGCGTCTGGATCCCAAGCCAGGCAGGGCCTTCAGCAACGCTGATGTTCAGCCTGTTGTCCCGGATGTCTTGATCCGGCCAGCTTCGGATGGGTCATGGCTCGTCGAATTGAATGCCGAATGTCTGCCGCGTGTCCTGGTTAATCAGACCTATGCCGCCCGCGTATCGCGAACGGCCTCAAGTGCTGCGGACAAGTCCTATGTGGCCGAATGTTTGCAAAACGCCAATTGGCTAACGCGCAGTCTTGAACAGCGCGCACGTACGATTCTCAAAGTCGCCACTGAGATTGTGAAACAGCAGGATGGTTTTTTTGCGAACGGGCTTGAGCATCTAAGACCGCTGAATCTCAAAACCGTCGCAGATGCCATCGGCATGCATGAATCCACCATATCCCGGGTGACCTCGAACAAATACCTGTCGTGTCACCGCGGTCTGTTTGAATTCAAATTTTTCTTTACCGCTTCCATACCCGCCCAAAGTGGAGGCGAAGCTCATTCTTCCGAAGCGGTCCGGTTTCGGATCAAACAGATGATCGATCAAGAGAGCCACGCAGACGTACTCTCGGACGATGCCATCGTACTGCGGCTGAAGGAATCCAATATCAACATTGCCCGCAGAACCGTGGCAAAGTATCGAGAAAGCATGAAAATCGCCTCCTCTGTGGAACGCCGGCGTGAAAAAGTCGCTAATATGCAAGCTGCGCAATAAAGTTATGGCAATTAACAATATAGAAATCAATGAGATAATATGACTTTATAAAGCTGTGGTTTCAATCTTGAACTTGCTCGAATGCACTATAAACACAGCACAAAATTCGCTAAACACTGGTAACGTGTCGCAGAAGTATGGCTGGGAAAAAAACCAGGGCTTGGCTTGACTGGATAGACAGATGACCATTCGCGTAACTGGCAAACATTTTGATCTCGGGGAGGCAATGCGGACCCATATTCTCGAGAAGATTGATGCTGCGATCGGAAAGTATTTTGACGGCCAGGTCAGCGGGCATGTTGTCGTGGACCATGAAGGCTCGGGATATAGGAGCGACTGCACCTTGCATTTGTCGTCGGGCATTACTTTACATGCTGAAGGCAGGGCGCACGAACCTTACGCGAGTTTCGATCAGGCGTCGGAGCGTCTCGAGAAACGTCTTCGCCGGTACAAGCGCAGGCTTAAAGAACATCACGGCAGTCACAACCATGCTCCCGCACAGTCTGATGACACAATGGCCAATTATGTTCTGGAAGCGCCGAACCAGGATGCTGAAGAAACACATGATTTCAACGCGGTCATCGTCGCTGAGCAATATTCATCTCTCAAGACAATGGCCGTTGCGACGGCAACATCGGTTGGGTAGATCCTGGCAACGAATCTCAGAAAGCAGTGGGAGCACGGCCTTAAGCCAATTTCGCAATTGCGATTGATCACGAATCTTACAATACACCGCGATCGGACGGACGGATGAGCCAGATGATGCATCTTCGAGACTTTATAGCCCTGAATGCCATTATGCCCTCGGTGAAGGTGTCAAATAAAAAGCAGCTTTTTCAGGAGTTCAGTACGCGTGCGGCCTTGATTTCGGGTATTGGCGAGCGCGATATTTTCGACGCTCTTTGGCAACGCGAAAAATTGGGCTCAACTGGTGTAGGTAATGGAATAGCCATTCCTCATGGAAAACTTGCGAAAGCGGGCCGCATGTTTGGATTGTTTACGCGGCTCGAAAACCCTGTCGATTTCGACGCCATGGATGGCATCCCAGTTGATCTTGCCTGCGTTCTGATCGCGCCGGAATCAGCAGGCGCGGATCATTTGAAAGCCCTGGCGCACGTTGCCCGCACGTTGCGCGATGCGTCGTTTGTTGCTCTTCTGCGCGCTACTCGTGATGAAGTAGGTCTGTTTTCACTGCTGACAGGCGAGCCGGCATCTTATGCAGCTTAGTTGTTCGTTTAAATCCAGCACCGTTTGCTGAAATCCAGATAGTAGAATTCAGGTTTTTCAGCGAGTGCACGCATGCCTTCCAATACCACTCCATCTTTTACGATCAGGTGCGTTTGAATTCTTTCCAGTAGATGTGTCATTGGCGCTTTGATGGTGAAAGCCGAACGGAATTCACTATGCTCAAGAAACCCGGTTAATCTGGGCAATAGGCCACCGGCGAGCGTGACACCGCCTCCAGCAGAAAAAGCCAGCGCCATATCGCCGGCAAACCTTGCTGTCAGTTTCCAGAAGTGCCGGATGGCAGCGGCTTGAGCCCCGTGACTATCGGCTAGAGCAAGTCTGGTAAGGTCTTCTGGCATAAGCAGATCAGATGAAATTGATGCGCCATGAACGATTTGCCGAGCCTTGTAAAGGCGAACAAGACCTGGCCCCGAGATCAACGTTTCGGCAGTAATTCGCCCTAGAGTCTTCTCTACCAGCGCAAAAATTTCCGCTTCTTCAGGATCTGCCGGGGCGAATTCTGTGTGGCCGCCTTCGCTCGGTAAAACAAGATAATGTTCATTCGTCTCAACCAGAGCCGCCAGCCCAAGCCCGGTTCCTGGTCCCAGAACCAGCCGGGTTTGTCCGCCTTTTCGTGCGCCACCCGCTGAACCGATCGACAGAAGCGAATCTGCGTCCAGGGTTGGAAGGGCAAGCGCGAGTGCTTCAAAATCGTTGAGCAGCAAACCCTGCTTGAGACTGAGCAAGTTCGCAATCTCGGGGCCGTTGATGTGCCAATTAGCGTTTGTAAGACGGACCTGTCTGTCCGCGACAGGCCCGGCCGCACAAACAATCAGAGACGCGGGCGATATGCCCGTGCCGGCCAAAGCACCGGTGCAAGCCGAAGCAAGGCCAGGGTGGTGTACTGTAATGGCCGGCGGCAATTGTGTAAGGGGTGCATCGGCGGCATTTGTATAGGCAAAGCGCGCATTAGTGCCGCCGATATCGCAAACTAGGATAGGGTAAGGAAACATCGAATTATCCTTCACGTAACGGCCTTTCAACTGGACGTAGCGGGTTTGAATCAAATTCCCGGCACACACTTGGAAAGAACCTGCCAAGGGAATAAAAGCGCGGCAGTCTGCAACCGGGAGTTTTTCCTCATGACGTTTCACTACGCCCCCATCTTTCCCCTTGCCAAGGATTCTACGCCTTATCGCAAACTATCCGAATCAGGCGTTCGGATGGAAAAATTTGGAAACAGGGACGTGCTTGTCGTCGAACGGGAAGCTATCCGGCTTCTGACTGAACAGGCGATGATGGACATCAACCATTACCTAAGGCCCGGGCATCTTGCCCAGCTCGCAAAGATCCTCGGCGATCCAGAAGCGACGTCCAACGACAAGTTCGTGGCCTACGATCTTCTCAAGAATGCTAATATAGCCGCAAGCGGCATTTTGCCGATGTGCCAGGACACGGGCACCGCCATCGTGATGGGCAAGAAAGGCCGCCTCATCTGGACGGAAGGCGAAGATGAAAGCGCCATTGCCGAAGGCATCAGCGACGCATATCGCAAGAAGAACCTACGCTATTCGCAATTGGCTGCCGATTCCATGTTCGTCGAGAAAAACACCGGCGACAACCTGCCAGCGCAGATCGAAATTTATGCGGAGGGGGAAAGCGAATACAAGTTTCTCTTCATGGCGAAAGGTGGTGGTTCGGCCAACAAAACCTTTTTGTACCAACAGACCCCATCCGTGCTGACACATGATCGTCTGGTTGCCTTTTTGAAAGAAAAAATCCTGACGCTCGGCACAGCAGCGTGTCCTCCCTATCACTTGGCCATCGTGATCGGCGGCACATCAGCCGAATTGAATTTGAAGACTGTGAAGCTCGCCTCGACTCGCTATCTCGATGGCCTCCCGACTAAAGGCACTGACCAGGGCAACGCCTTCCGTGATCTCGCCATGGAAGAGGAAATTCACAAGCTTACGCAATCACTGGGTGTCGGGGCGCAATTCGGCGGCAAGTATTTTTGCCATGACGTGCGTGTGATTCGTTTGCCGCGTCATGGGGCATCCCTGCCCATCGGCCTTGGCGTCTCCTGTTCCGCTGACAGGCAGGCTGTCGGTAAGATCACAAAAGAGGGCGTATTTCTTGAAGAACTCGAGCATGATCCCGCTAAATTCATGCCTCACGTTGAAGAAGGTTCTCTCGGCGGCGATGTCGTGAAAATCGACCTCAACCAGCCGATGAAAGAAATTCTTGCCACCTTGTCGAAATATCCGATCAAGACGCGTCTGTCGCTCTCTGGCCCCATGATCGTCGCGCGCGACCTGGCCCATGCAAAACTGCGTGAACGGCTTGAAAGGGGTGAGCCACTTCCGGACTATTTCAAGAATCATCCCGTTTATTACGCTGGCCCGGCCAAGACACCCGAGGGGATGCCATCGGGATCATTTGGACCGACAACGGCCGGGCGCATGGATTCTTTTGTCAATCAGTTCCAGGCTGCGGGAGGTTCTATGGTGATGCTCGCCAAAGGCAACCGGTCCAGGGAAGTACGCGACGCCTGCCAAAAGCACGGCGGCTTTTATCTCGGCTCGATCGGTGGCCCCGCTGCACGGCTGGCGCAGGATTGCATCAAAAAAGTCGAAACCGTCGAATATCCTGAACTTGGGATGGAAGCCATCTGGCGCATCGAAGTGGAAGACTTCCCAGCGTTCATCGTCATGGACGATAAGGGCAACGATTTCTTCAAGGAACTGAACCTGGGTTGAGCCGGGATACAAAGGCTGGAACTTATCGCCTCCGGCCATTCACAGGGATCACCATCCGGACCCGCCCGCCCTGAAGCCTTTGCACACGCCAGTGGTTCAGGTGGGCGCGGGACCGCTGCGCACTTTCGCGCGCACGCCGGAGCGGCCCATATTGAGTATGTGGCGCGCCTTGGCTTGACGCGGAATTCTCTTTGTTTGAGATGGTTGGCGGATTCGCCGACGGTGCCCGCCTTGATGGGCCTGATGCCGCTAGACACTTGTTGAAGGCGTCATCATCCTTGATAGAATCGCAATTCTGACCGCCCTGCGCTGCGGCCAAATTGGCCCATCCAATGAGACCTGCCACGATAATAGCGCCGGAAAAAAGGGTCAGCCGCATGGGTTCAGCCCCGAAGTATCGCGCCGGTCTTTTTTGAAACTTCAGCGACAATCTTTCCAGCAATCGCTTCGATCTCCGTATCAGTCAGCGTTTTTTCCTTCGGCTGCAAGTTGACCGTGATCGCAATCGACTTCTTGCCTTCAGGAATGCCCGTGCCTTCGTAAACGTCGAACAGCGATACGCCGGATACCAGAGCCTTGTCTGCTGCCTGCGCGGCCCGGATGATATCACCAGCCTTGACACTCTTGTCGACGATGAAGGCGAAATCGCGTTCCAGCGGCATGAATTCCGAGATTTCGAGTTTTGCCTTCGCTTTGGTTGGCTTTGCCTTTGGTGCGGGCAATGTATCCAAAATGATCTCAAAACCGCAGATCGGCCCGCTGGTGTCCATTGTCTCCAGCACGCGCGGGTGGAATTCCCCAAAATAGCCAATCACACTCTTGGGTCCAAATTGCAGTGTCCCCGAGCGTCCCGGATGGAACCAGGCCGGTGCGCTAGAAACCACGTTCAATCCGCCGGTTGGTACGCCTAGTGCGCCGAGAAGGGTCATAACATCAGCCTTAGCGTCAAAGACATCAGCTGAACCAGCCTTCTGTGACCAGTGGCGGCCAGCGCCTTGTGGTTTGGCGCTCCCGCGACGGATTGCGGCGGCAGACATGCGCTGATCACGCTCGCCAGCGCCAAGAAACACCTGGCCTAACTCAAACAACGCAACGTCTCCATAGCCCCGGTCGGCATTGCGCTGGGCGGCAGCAATCAGCCCGGCCAGCAGGGACGGCCGCATGTCCGAAAGATCAGCAGCAATTGGATTGGCGAGTGCCAGTTCGGGCTTCCCGCCGCCAAACATTTCCGCGCGGTCTTTTGAAATAAAGGACCATGTTACGGCTTCGACTAGGCCCTGGGCAGCAAGCGCCCGCCGTGCCTGGCGCACACGCTTCTGCAACAGGGTCAGAATGGGTTTGGGCACTTCATGCGTCGCCCGCTCCAGCGGGACCGAGGCGACATTGTCGACCCCGGCGATGCGTACGATCTCCTCGACAAAATCGGCCTTCCCTTCGATATCAGGCCGCCAGGAAGGCACAGTGACATTGACAATGTCGCCAGCCCCTTCGACTGCAAAGCCCAGCTTTTGCAAGGTCGAAATCTTGCCAGCGCGCGGGATGGAAAGGCCCGTGAGGCGTTCGACTTCAGCCAGAGGGAATGAAATCGTGCGCTTGGTATCGGGTATCTTGCCCGCAACGGTGAGTTCGGACGGTTCACCACCACACAATTGCATCACAAGATGCGTAGCCAGTTCAGCGCCAGGTATGCAGAATGCAGGATCAACACCGCGCTCAAAGCGATAGCGCGCATCGGTGATAATGCCGAGATTGCGGCCTGATCGCGCGATATTCATAGGATCCCAGAGTGCCGATTCTATCAGGACCTCGGTTGTGTTTTCATCGCAGCCGGAATGTTCGCCACCCATGATTCCTGCGATGGATTCAACGCCATTATCATCGCAAATGACGATAGTTTCGGCCGTCAGTGCATAGGTCTTTCCATCAAGCGCAAGCACTTCTTCGCCGTCTTTTGCGCGGCGGACCACGAGGCTGCCCTTAACCTTCTTCGCATCAAAAACGTGCAGTGGGCGGCCTCGGTCGAATGTCAGGTAATTGGTAATATCAACCAGCGCATTTATGGGACGTAGGCCGATGGCTTTGAGCCTTTTCTGCATCCATTCCGGCGATGGTCCATTCTTCACGCCGCGGACCGAGCGCAACGCGAAGACCGGCGCCAGATGATGATTTTCACTGGCAAGATCGAGCTTCACGTCAATAGGGCATGGAAAGCTGCCTTCTGCCGGCTTGATCGCGTGTTCTTTCAGTTTTCCCAGGCCTGCGGCAGCCAGATCACGCGCGATACCATGGACGCCGGTCGCGTCTGGCCGATTCGGCGTGAGGTTGATCTCGATCACCGGTTCGCTCAGTTGGGCGTAATCAATGTAACGCATGCCTATCGGCGCATCTTCGGGCAGGTCGAGAATACCGTCATGATCATCGGAGAGCTGAAGTTCCATACCCGAGCAGAGCATCCCCAGCGATTCGACGCCGCGGATAACGCCCTTGCCTAGTGTGATTCCCTTGCCCGGAATGTAGGTTCCCGGTGGAGAAAAGACGCTCTTCATACCGGTGCGCGCGTTAGGCGCGCCACAGACTACCTGCACGGGCGCGCCAGTGCCTGTATCGACCATGCATACGCGCAGACGATCAGCATTGGGATGCTGTTTTGCTTCAACCACGTAGGCCACCACGAATTCGGACAACTTTTTCGCGGGGTCGTCGACATGTTCGACCTCAAGGCCGATTTTTGTAAGCGTCTCGACGATTTCATCGAGCGAGGCGCTGGTGTCGAGATGGTCTTTAAGCCAGGAGAGGGTGAATTTCATGATGCTCTCCTTACGCGGTCAATCCACCTGCCAGCGTCGGCAAATCCAGCGGTCTGAAGCCGTAATGCGACAACCAGCGCACGTCGGCCTCGAAGAAGGGCCGTAAATCCGGCATGCCATATTTCAACATGGCGATGCGATCGATTCCCATGCCCCAGGCAAAGCCCTGGTATTCATCGGGATCAATGCCGCAATTGCGCAGCACATTGGAATGGACCATGCCGCATCCCAGAATTTCCAGCCAGTCGCTCCCCTCGCCAAAGCGGATTTCCCCACCCTGCCGCGAGCACTGGATATCGACTTCCATAGACGGTTCGGTGAACGGGAAGAACGAGGGACGAAACCGCATTTTTACGCTCGGCACTTCAAAGAATGCCTTGCAGAATTCTTCCAATATCCATTTCAGGTGACCCAGATGCGCCGTCTTGTCGATGACGAGACCTTCGACCTGATGGAACATCGGCGTATGTGTCTGATCGCTGTCGCAACGATATGTGCGTCCCGGACATATGACACGAATCGGCGGCTTTTGTGCCAGCATCGTACGAACCTGCACAGGTGACGTGTGCGTCCGCAAAAGCTTCCGTTCGCCATTGGCATCAGGATTGAAGAAAAAAGTGTCGTGCATTTCACGCGCTGGATGGCCGGCGGGAAAATTCAGCTTGGTAAAATTGTAATCGTCGCTTTCGACATCCGGCCCTTCGGCGATGGAGAAGCCCATGTCGGCGAAGATGGCGGTAAGCTCGTCCATCACCTGCGAAATCGGATGCAGCCGCCCTGTTTCGAGCCCAGTGTCGCGGGTGGGCAATGTGACATCGACCGTTTCACTTGCGAGCCGTGCCTCCAGCGCTGCTTCCTTTAAAAGGGTCCGCCGGGCCGTCAGCGCATTAGTAACGCTGTCTTTAACCGCATTGATGGCCGCGCCAGCAGACTTGCGTTCTTCTGGCGACATCTTGCCGAGCTTGGCTAATTCTGCGGAGATTGTACCCTTCTTGCCAAGTGCGCCGACCCGCACAGCTTCAAGCGCAGTTTCGTCGCTTGCTGCGGCGATGGCGGAGAGGGTTGACGATTCAAGTTCAACCAGAGTCGACATGACGGATCACCAGCGGGCGAGTGCAGAACAAAGGACTATGCGTACTCTAAAACCAAAAAGCCCCAAACGCGCCGGACTATTTCCGCCGTTGGGGCCTTGTGGTTTTGAAAGTGTTTGAGCGGTTTGTTTACGCTGCAGCAGGCAGCGCGCCCTTGGCCTTCTCCACCACTGCCTTAAAGGCGACCGGCTCATGGATTGCCATGTCCGAGAGAACCTTGCGGTCGATGGTGATGCCAGCCAGAGCCAGTCCGTTGATGAAGCGTGAATAGGTGATGCCACATTCCCGGACAGCCGCGTTCAGGCGCTGGATCCAGAGCGCACGGAAGGTGCGTTTCTTGTTCTTGCGGTCGCGATACGAATATTGCATCGCCTTGTCGACGGCGGCCTTGGCCGTGCGAATGGTGTTTTTGCGGCGGCCCTGAAAACCTTTTGCCGCGTCGAGTGTCTTCTTGTGTTTGGCGTGGGCAGTTACGCCGCGTTTAACGCGTGCCATGACAGATCTCCTTGAAGTCGAGGATTGTTCGGATTGCGGGGTGGGATTTAGCCGTTGGGAAGGAAATACTTCTTCACGTTATCGCCGTCGGTCTTGAACAGGACCGCCGTGCCGCGCAGGTTCCGGATCTGCTTGTTGGTGCGCTTGATCATGCCGTGGCGCTTGCCGCGCTGGGCATAGACTACTTTGCCGGTGCCAGTGATTTTGAAGCGCTTTTTAGCGCCTGATTTCGTCTTCAACTTGGGCATTTTGCTCTCCTTCGGGGCCAGAACCCCAAAATTAGTGCCAGCTAAGGCCAAGGCCCGCTGGTTCGCATCGGTATGAGCGAAAAGAACCGCCACGGCAGCCCTTACTGGCCGGGCGGTTCAGAGCGCGGCTTATACGGGAGACATTGCAGGTTTGGCAAGGGGTTTGGCGATGAAAATACGATCGATCGGCCGTTTCAGCCCATTCGTCCTTCATTTGAGTTAAGCAGCGGTTTTTCTTCCATCCGCAGGAAAGCCATCAGCGTGATCACAAAACAACCGTTGGTGATCCAGAATAGCCAACGAAACGCCGCAATGGCTGCTTCCCGGTTTGCGGCGAGATCCGCAGAAGTCAGTTTCCCGCCGCCTGGCGCGGCCACGGTGTGGAGAATAATGACGCCGAGCACTGTGATGAGCATGGAGGCAAACAACGAGCGAGAAAAACTCATCACCGAAGTTGCTGTCCCCAATTCATTCAGCTTAACTGCATTCTGGGTAGCGACCGTGCTAACCGGCGCGACAGGGCCAAAACCGATGCCCGCAATCGCCAGGGCGATTTCGAACTCCCAGACGGACATCTGATCAACCCGGATGGCCATCCAGCTCATCGCTGCAATGCAAACGAGAAGAGTGATCGTGGGGTAACGTTTGTAATGTTCCGTGCGGGCGGCCACCCAGGCCCCGCCAAGCGCACTGGAATTGACTGTTACCATGATCACCATCAGGAAAAGCCCTGAAGCCGTCGGGCTCATCCCCAGGACCGCCTGCAGATAAAGAGGTAGATAGATATTCAGGCCAATTACAGCACTCCACCCGACCGCATTGGCTAGGGTTGAGGTGCGCACCACCTGATTGCGCAGGATATTGAGGGGAATCAGGGGCTCTGGCGCAGTGACGAGGCGAGCAAAAAAGCCGATCCAGAACGCGGCGGAAATTGCGGTAAGCCCCAAAATTTGCAGCGATAGCCAGGGCCAGGTTTTCCCCCCCGCGCTCAGGATAAACATGAACGTCGAGCTTGCTGCGACAATCAGCAACGCGCCGAGAACGTCGAGCTTATGAGGCTTTTCGTGGCGGGGAAGCTTGCCCAGAAGCGTCATGGCGAAAAACAACGATACCGCGCCAAGTGGAATGCCCGTCCAGAATACAGCGGACCAATGGACATATTCAGAATAAAAACCCCCCATAGCCGGGCCAAACGCACCAGCTGTTGTGTATGTAATTGAAAAATAGGTATAATATCGAGCTCTTTGTTTTGGTGCGGCGACATCCCCCAAAACCGTCATCGCCTGGGAAACCAAACCTGCGCTACCAATGCCCTGAAGCGCGCGAGCAAAAATCAACGCGATCATATTGGGTGCCAGCGCCGATGCTATACCGCCGATCATGAAAATGACGATGCCGACGACCAAAGTGATCCTGCGACCCTTGATATCGCTGAACTTTCCGTAAAGCGGTGTCGCAGCAGTCATGGTCAATAGATTGGCTGCGATGATCCAGGAAAGATTGCGGGTGTCTCCAAACTCCTGCCCTATTGTCGGCAATGCGCCAGCTATCATCGATTGATCGATCGACGTCATGAAAACCGGCACCAGGACGCCTAAAACAATCCACATGGTCTCCCTGTGGGTCAAGGGGACATAAGGCACAGCGGCAGTGGGTGACATGGCTGTCATCTTGGCCTGTTCGTTTTAAAAAATGGAGCGCTGACGGACCGGGTGAATGCTTACTTTAGTGGCGCAAACCCGCGAGGGCCAGATATGCGCCATGCGCTCCCGGTCTGCCCAACCTGCATAAATGCATCGCGGGGCCTGAGCCCCGCGCAAAACTACAAATCTGGACTGAAATTACCTCGGGGCGAGGATCATCACCATCTGGCGGCCTTCCATGGAAGGTTCGACTTCCACCTTGGCAATTGTTAGCGTTTCTTGTTTGACCTTTTCCAGCAGCCGATACCCAAGTCCTTGATGGGCCAGTTCCCGGCCGCGGAATCTCAGGGTGACCTTCACCTTGTCGCCTTCCTCGAAAAAGCGCTTCACCGCCTTCATCTTGGTCTCGTAATCATGTTCGTCGATACCCGGACGAAGCTTGATTTCTTTGATTTCAATAACTTTCTGGCGTTTGCGCGCCTCGGCAGCCTTTTTCTGTTCCAGAAACCGAAACTTTCCGTAATCGAGAATTTTACAGACTGGTGGTTCGGCCGTTGGCACGATTTCCACGAGATCGAGACTCGCTTCATCTGCAAGCTGTTGAGCTTCTGTGATCGAGACAACGCCGCGGTTCTTGCCTTCGGCATCAATCAATTGCACTTCGGGAACGCGAATTTCCTTGTTCGTGCGAGATCCCTTTTTCGTGGGAGTCGGCGGAGCTTTGTTGGGGCGGCGAATGGTGAACTCTCCTTCTATTTATTGATCGGACCAGGAATCGAACCAATCCAGACGCACATTGCATCTCGAAAGCCTGACCCAACTCCAGAATCACGCTAATGGAACGCCAAGTCAACGTCCGATTGCAATAACGGTGAAGCAGGCTGGAAAATTAATAGCTGAATTGTGTTGCCCCTGGCACAATGGCACCCCCGGAACCAAGCAGTGTTTCATAAATCTGCAACGTTTCCGTACACATTCGGGCGAGCGAAAAATTGCGCTCGACATTTTTGCGCCCCCTCAACGCCAGTTGATCCAGTTCGCTCGCACCCAGAGAAAGGACGTGCTGGAGCGCTTCGGCAAGCGCTTTTGGATCGCCCGGGGGTATCTTCCAACCAGTCCGCTGTGATTCCGGGACATCGGGAGTAGACAGAACAGTCTCCGGAACGGCGCCAAGATCAGTCACAATGACCGGTTTCCCGAACAATTGGGCTTCTGTCGCAACCCGGCCAAAAGCTTCCGGATCCGTGGAGCAAACCGCCACAGCTGAAGCTGCCATAAAGGCCGCTGGCATATCCCGGCAATGCCCGACTCTTTTAACAATTCCAGTCAATCCGCTTTTGGCGATGGCGGAGTCGAGTTCGCGGAGGTAGCCAGATCGCCCCTGTGGATCGCCGGCAAGAATGAATTTCAGTCCCTTGAGCCCAGCTTTCGTGAGAATCTCGGCGGAATCGATGAGAACGCGTTGACCTTTCCAAGCTGTAAGCCTTGCTGCCAGCAATACGACGCGCTCATCCGGGGCGACATCCCACTCTTCGCGCAATTTACGAACGCGTGAAGGGTCGACCGCGCTGGGCGAGAACGAATCTGTGTCTGTGCCCCGATGGATGACCCGGATACGTCCCTGTGCAAATGGATGCATTTCGAGAATCCGGTTAGCAGTGAAATGCGAATTTGCAATCACAACGTCGCCGCGCGCCATAACCGAATTGTAATTGATCTTGAGCCGGGACTTGCCGGAATAGGCTCCGTGATAAGTCGTCACGAACGGTGTTTTGGTGGCCTTTGTGGCCCCCAGCGCTACCCAAGCCGGCGCACGTGAACGGGCGTGTACGAGATCAACATGCTCAGCCCGGATAATGCGGGCCAGCTTGCCAACATTGCCAGCCATCCTGAAGGGGTTCTTTGTTTTTGCCGGGAAGGGGATCCAGATGCCCCCTTGGGCTTGCAATTCGCTCACAAGCCGCCCGCCGTCGCTTGCCACAAGTGCCCGGGCGCCAGCCGCTGCTAACGCGACTGCGATATCGATTGCAGTGCGTTCTGCGCCGCCGGCGTCGAGTTCGGGTATGATTTGGAGAATCGTCCGGCCTGCAATGCCCTGGACGGACCCACCCATCCCCGCTGCGGGGTTCAGGATATGTCGCATTGCTTGTCCGCCGTGTGTAAAGGTTCGCGCGTCAGCATCCTCGCGTGAAAATGCGGACGACTCGGAAATTCAGTCATGAGGATTAAATACGGTGAACAGCCCACAATCGCAAACCGCTGGTTTAGCCACCGGTCCCGCACGATATTTCGAACCTGAAGGATTCAGCGGGCTACAGCTTGCTTACCGGAGGACGGAAGCGAGAGATTCTGAGGATCCGGGCATCGTCTGGCTGGGCGGTTTCAAGTCCGACATGCTCTCGACCAAGGCGGAATGCATAGCGCAATGGGCCAAAGACCATGGCCGGGCTTTTTTGCGCTTCGATTATTCGGGACACGGGGAATCTGCAGGCCGTTTCGAAGATGGCACAATCGGGAGCTGGAGCAACCAAAGTCTGGCGATGATACGCGCCCTGACATCCGGGCCGCAGATTCTGGTCGGCTCGTCTATGGGCGGCTGGATAGCTTTGCTTGTCGCGCAGGCGCTGGCTGGTCTGGGTGAAACAAGCCGTTTGGCTGGCCTTGTCCTTATTGCCCCAGCGGTCGACTTCACAGAGGAACTGATGTGGCAGAAGTTGCCTGAGTCCGCGCGCCGGGAAATTGAAACAAAGGGCTTTTGGCTGCGGCCAACCCAATATGCGATCGAGCCCTATCCCGTGACGCGCGCGCTGATTGAAAATGGCCGCAAATACCTACTTTTCGGTGGTACGATACGCAGCTATTGCCCCGTGCATATCCTGCAAGGCATGGAAGATCCCGATGTTCCCTGGAGCCATGCGATGAAACTCGTAGAACACCTTGCTGGTGACCCCGTAGCCCTGACGCTGATAAAGGATGGCGATCACCGGTTGTCGCGAGATCAGGATATTTTACGATTGCTGTCGGCGATTTCGCAGATCACTTAATCAGGTTACTTGTTGTTCAATCGGAGCTTGCCGCTCAGCGCGAACACAATGAATGCCGTTGTGCCCGACAACACAGTGACGACAACCAGTGGCCAAGCGTTATCGCGAATAAGCGATACGACAAGGATCCCGATCGCTGCCGAAGTCATCATCTGAAAAAATCCCGCAAGCGAAGAAGCTGCCCCTGCTCGTTCGGGAAATGGCGATAGTGCGGCAGCCACCGCGTTCGGCAGAACGAGGCCTATGCCTGAGAAGAAAATCACCTCGGGGATGAAAAGTGCAAGGACACGGTCTGGGAAAACAAAAAGACCCAGCGCCTGCAGCACCCCGGCGCCCGCCAGAAGCGCTACGCCTATTTCCATTGTGCCATCGAGTCCGAGCCGCGACACGATGCGGGAGCTTATCGCCGCTCCGCACACGAATGCAGTAGAGCAAATAGAAAACCCGATGCCGAATTGCAGCGGGCTAAGCCCGTATTGACTGCGCAACACGAATGGTGATGTGGAAATAAAAGTGAATAGCCCGATATGGCAACAGGCCACGATGACGGCATAAGCCAACCAGACCCGGCTTTTTGCAACAATCGCAAAGCTGCGTGCGATTGAACTAATGGAGATGGGTCCTTTGGTTTTTGAACGAATCGTTTCCGGCAACAAAGTCACCGCGATGATGGTCAAGGCGGCGACCAGAATAAACATGACCACAAACGCAGCGCGCCAGCTAAACCAGACCGTAAGAATGCCGCCTGCTAATGGCGACAGAACGGGGGCGAGACCCATGATTGTGCTCATGACGGCCAGCTGCCTTCCGGCATGATGTCCTTCGTGCAAATCACGAACCATTGCGCGGGCGAGGATTTGCGGGCAGGCGCCGCCAAAACCTTGGAGACCCCGCGCCAATGTGAGCATTTCAACAGAGCTCGATAGGCCACTGGCGATTGTGGCGATCAGAAAAAAGCCAAAGCCCAGAAGCAATACCGGCTTGCGGCCGAATTTGTCCGACAACGGCCCGTAGATCAATTGCCCGAAGCCAAAGCCCACGAGATAGGCTGACATCGTCCATTGAACTTTGGCTGCCGTGGTATTCAGGTCGAGCGCAAGGCTGGGCAGAGCCGGTACATAAAGATCGGTCGAAATCGGGCCGAGCGCAGTCATCAACGCCAGAACGACGGTCATTGCGAAAGAATCTGGACGAAGACGCATAAGTAATTTCGTTTCGGTGGCCATACGTGAAGATGCGGGTGGGGATTGCTTTACCGGTCTTTTGCGCCGAATCGCAATTCACTTGCAAACAGCTCTCTTGTTCGTATATAAGGTTCCAACAAATTCTCATCTGGATCGTCGAAAGTCGATCATGTGGAGAGTGGGTCCTGCGGGACCCGCTCTTTTTTATTGCCGTGCAGCGGGTCTCGTGGGGTCAGGTTTGGAGAGTCTAGCCGTGACGCAACAACAGGCGGCCGGGGCAGACGGCAGTTCACCGTCTGCTGAAGGCACAATCGGAGAGCCACGTCTCGTCGTCGAGACAGGGGTTGCCGCGCGTGTAGCGCAAATAGCAGCGCCCGTTTTGGCGGATCTCGGTTACCGGCTGGTTCGTGCGCGCATCTTGTCGGGTCAGGGCACGACGTTGCAGGTTCTGCTTGAGCGGCCAGATGGCACTTTGAGTGTGGACGATTGCGAAAAAGCCAGCCTGGCCTTGTCGCCGGTTCTGGACCTGGAAGAGCCGATAGCAGAGGCCTATCACCTTGAAATCTCTTCACCGGGAATAGATAGGCCGCTGGTCAGGGTGTCAGATTTCCGCCGGGCTATTGGCCATGAGGTCCGCCTCGAAATGGCCGTTCCCATGGATGGGCGCAAGCGTTTTCGCGGCTGGATTCAGGGCATCGAGGGGGAAGGCCCCAGGGCCGAACTTCAACTGCGCCGGACCGATACGCGTGGAGACGAAGAGGCAGATGTGAAACTGGTGCTGGCCGATATCAGTGAAGCCAGATTGATCCTCACCGAGGCGCTGATCCGTGAAGCGCTGCGCAGGGATAAGGCTGCACGAGAAGCGGCAGATCCGGATGCTTCGGTGGAGTCGCCAGAGGAGCAGGAAAGCCAAAGTGCGCGGCGCGGCCCTGGCCGTTTCGCCCGGCGTAGTGAGAATAAAGGCAAACAAGGAACAAGCAGTTCCGCCAAGGGACCAATCACAAAACATTAACCAGAACAGCAAACATCGCCACGAGGGTAACCATGGCTATTAGTGCAAACCGGCTTGAACTCCTGCAGATCGCTGATGCAGTAGCGCGGGAAAAATCTATCCCGCGCGAAATCGTCCTGAAGTCGATGGAAGACGCGCTGCAAAAAGCGGCGAGATCGCGCTACGGGCAGGAAACCGAAGTGCGTGCGGAAATCAATCCGAAGACCGGGGAAATGCGCTTCTCCCGCCTGATGTTGGTCGTCGATCAGGTTGAGAACGATGCGACACAATTGAC
>CANJJI010000002.1 GCA_947474545.1 Beijerinckiaceae bacterium
ACTTCTGCCCTGGAACTGGAAGCCGCTCGAAGCCAACGCGGAACATCAAAAAGCGGCCTGATCTTGTTGACGTCGTTAACGACGTCAATAACGACGTCAGTTTAGGAATGACGGTAGTGAAAAAATGCGGTCTCAATCGGGTGATTACCTCACAACTGGGCAAAACTTGTAGCAAGGTCATCGTCAATCACTCCAAGCGATGTGGCGAAATGAATAACTTGCCTGTAGGAAGGCCGCAAGATACTCACGATATAAAAGCAACTCGAGTGCATACCCAAAGATGCGTCAATTTTGATCAATCTCATTGCATTGCTCTTCCCATTGTGATTATCAACGATAGAAATCGGCGATGAATCAGCTACCCTGATGAATCTGGAGAGTCGGCTTTATGAAGTATGTCGTCACCGGAACCGCTGGGTTCATTGGTTTTTTCACAGCGCAATTGCTGCTCCGGCAAGGCCATGAAGTCGTCGGTATAGACGCCATGGTGCCTTATTATGATGTAAAGCTGAAAGAACGCCGTCACGATATTCTCAGACAACACGGCGGGTTCTCCGCCCACAAGGCTGACCTAGCGGATTTCGACGCCGTGACGGAAATCTTCAGTGGAGCGGCGCCGCAGCGTGTAATCCACCTCGCCGCACAGGCCGGTGTGCGTTACTCACTCGAATATCCTGAAACCTACGTCCAATCGAATATCGTCGGTACGTTCAATCTGCTGGAACAAGTGCGCCGGAAGCGAATTGAACACTTTCTGATGGCCTCCACTTCGTCTGCCTATGGCGCTTCGCGGGATTATCCCTATCGCGAGCAGCAGGCCGCCGACACGCCCCTGACCATCTATTCCGCCACCAAGCGCGGTGCCGAGCACATGTGCCACTCCTACGCTCATCTGTGGGGCCAGGCGACGACGGTGTTCCGGTTTTTCAGCGTGTATGGACCCTGGGGCCGTCCGGATATGGCTCTGTTTAAATTCACGGACGCAATCCTGAAAGGCGAACCGATCGAAATCTACAATCATGGCAATATGATTCGCGACTTCACCTACGTTGAAGATCTTGTGAAGGCGATTGTCCTGCTGGCTGATGCTGTTCCGGTTTCTGGCAAGCCCGTTGCCGACTATGACTCCATCTCTCCCGTCGCACCCTACCGTCTGGTCAATATCGGGAATGGCGATCCGGTCAGCCTGATGACCTTTATCGAGGAGATTGAAAAATCAGCTGGGAAAAAAGCCATTCGCACCTATCTTCCCATGCAGCCCGGCGACGTGGAAAAGACTTTCGCCGATACACGGTTGCTGAAGGCGCTGACAGGGTTCGTGCCTGAAGCAAAAGTCGACTACGGTGTCGCCGAATTCGTCCGCTGGTTCCGCGATTATTACAATGTCTGATCCATGCCAGCGTCCTTTGTAATGCCAGGGATTACCCCCGTGCACCTCTAGTTATTTTGCGGAGGCCAGTGGCATCGCATCATGGGCTATCGTCACCTCGAGGTCTTGAAGACGCGGTAAGACGTACTTGGCAAACAACCTGTAATTGTCGACCGTATCTGCATGATTGAGATTGCCGCCCTGCCCCATCATCAGCAGATTGCCGCAACCACCGACGTAATTGTTATAGGCCTTCAATTGCTCAAACACCTGGTCCGGCGTGCCCGCGAATACTGCCATCGCGTCGATCAATTGATCAACAGTCGCTGTCGCTTGTGGGATACGCGTGCCATCATTCAGCATCATTGTCGCATAGGTTGGAACGTAGCCGGGGATGATGCTGGTCCGAAGAGCGCGCGCGTTGTCCTCGACAGAGACATATCCCGGCGGATTGACAAATTGTTTGGCAACAATCGGCGACGTACGCACATACCCTAGAATTTCCCATGCCCGCCGCTTGGCCTTCTCCTCTGTATCGGCAACCGCCACGATAGCAAGATAGGCTAGTTTTTCCGGTCCTACAGGCCTGCCAACTTCAATAGAACGGCGGCGGTAGGAATCAAACAACAGCTTTGAAGAGCGTCCGCTCAGAAAGGTTCCGACACCAGCATTGCGATCGGCAATCCACCCACCACCGTTTGGGGACATCGACACAAACCAGCTCGGTGGTAGTGGCTGTTGATACGGACGCGGCCAGACATTCACATCGCGGTAGTGAAAGAATTCACCCTCCCAGCTGAATGGGCCATCATGACTGGTCAATGCCTTGCAGATGAGGTCATAAGCTTCCAGAAACCGCCTTTGTTGTCCCACCGGCTGTGCATTGGCAGGAAAAACCTCATATGGTGAAGCTTTGACAAAGCCCATTTCAAAACGCCCGCGAGAATAGACGTCGATCAGCGCCACTTCTTCTGCCACGCGGATCGGATCTGGCCGGTTGGCGATGTGAATACCGAGCGACATCAGCCGCGCCTTTTTGGTTTCTCGCGCTAGTATCGAAAGTGGCAAGGTACAGGACGCATTCAGGCAGGTTGCTGTCGAATGGTGTTCGTTGATGCAGATATCCATGCCCAACTCATCGAGCATCGCCCATTCATCGAGATGACGATGCAGTATATCAGCCGCTTTCACCGGATCCATATTCCGGCTCGGCAGATTGTTGCGGAGCGACTTCAGATCGGGGTGCCAGGCTTCGGGATAAGCATTTTCACAAAAACCCCAGACGCGCATTTTCATGACCGTTCTCCTTCAGGCCAGAGCCGTCTTCAGGGTTCCAAAATCGAGGGAACGCGAAACCTTTTCTTTTCCGGCATTTTTGGAAAATGCGAGAATTGCATCGACGGTCTCTTTCGGCTTCTCGATATGCGGATAATGTCCGGCCTCTTCGATCATTTTGAAATTGGCGTCGGAAATGGCAGCCGCAACGCGCTGCCCATATTCCACACTCACAATACGGTCCTGCGCACCCCAAAGAACGAGCGTAGGAACATCAACCCGGTGCAGCCAGCGTTTCATCCTGGGATTGTGCATGTACGGAGACCATGCATATTGACACAGCGCGACACGATTGCGCGAAACGATCAGCAATTCTTCATCGGTAGCATTAGCAATATCAAACTTGCCTCTCGCAACGTCAAAATAACTGTTCTCGATGATTTCCGCGTCGCTCAGCATATAAACGTCAGTAATATCGGCCTTGTCACGTTCAGAAAAGCGCACGCCGACAGTGTCGATCAGAATAATCTGCGCCAGCCTTGCGCTGGAACGTATCGCAATTTCAAGTGCCACCCAACCACCGAACGATGATCCCGCCATCGTCACGCCAACAAGATTTTCCTGCGCCATAAAATCGAGGTAGAAATACGCTAGGTCTTCCATCGTCTTGAAATCATCTGGACGCAACGAATTTCCAAAGCCCGGGTGTGAAGGCGCGATTACCTGATAGTGTCGCGCGAGAGCAGCCAGAAACTCGTTTTCTTTCGCCAAACCGTCTCCAGGATGCAGATAGAGAAGCGGTGGTCCCTCTCCCCACCGTCGCACTTCGGTTTGAATACCTGCTACGGACATCAACTCGATTGATGGCTGCATTCCAGTTCCCCCAAAGCTACAGTCTTGGCTGTTTGGGGCTCTATTCAATGCCGCCACAGGGCTTAAGTCAATTCCCCGGCAAATCCTCACCTCCGCAAGAGTGAGACACCGATACCTATGGCTGCCACCTTCAGGCATCTTGTCACGCGGCGTCTATTCATATTCAATCCAATCCAATCCAATCCGGTCAAGCCTGCAGCTCGTAAAAGAGGCAATAGGTGGCCACCTCCAGACTAAGAGGGCAACATGGCTAAAGCGTCGAGAACTCCAGCAAAGCAAGCCGAGACAACCGATGGTTTTCATGATTTAGCCGCCGTCGTGACAGGTGCAGGCAGCGGCATGGGCCGCTCAACAGCAGTTGCATTGGCCCGCCGTGGACTCTCAGTTGCCGTACTCGACCGGAATAACGAAGCCGCAAAGGGAACAGCCAGCCTCATCACTGAAGGCGGCGGCAAAGGGCGCGCCTATAAGGTCGATGTATCCCGGTCCCGAGAAGTTGATCGCGCTTTTGCTCGAATTTCAAAAGACCTCGGGCCGGTTGGTTATCTCGTCAACATCGCTGGCATCGACGAATTATGCCCTCTTGAGAAGATCACAGACGAAGCCTGGTCACGGATGTTCTCTATCGCTGTGAACGGTTGTTTCTATTGCTGCAGAGCCGCCCTGCCAGGCATGATGGAGCGCGGATTCGGCTCCATCGTCAACATGTCGTCCCTGCATGCCGTAAGAGGCCAGGCTGGACGCACACATTACGCAGCCTCCAAAGCCGCCATTATGGGATTGACCAAATCATTGGCCCGGGAAAAGGCAGTGTATGGAATACGCGTCAATGGAGTCGCCCCCGGCCCCATCGATACGCCACTTTGGCGCTCTGGCCGGGGCGGTGGGACGCTCACGAAAGATATTGCCGAAAGGGTCAAGATCATACCACTTGGCCGCCTCGGGACTGCCGAAGAAATAGCGGAAATATTCGTCTTTCTTCTCAGTGACCGCGCGAGCTATATCACGGGGCAGATTGTAACAGCGGATGGCGGCGAAGTCATGCCGTGAACTGAACGCCGCGAACAAGTTCAAGCTTTTTGGAGCATCAACATGGGAATTCGCACCGGCGCGCAGATCCTTGAAGGTTTGAGAGACGGCCGCCAGCTCTATATGGACGGCGCACTTGTCAAGGATGTGACGAAAGACCCCCGTCTCGCCGGCGGCGCACGCACGATGGCCCAATTGTTCGATATGCAGCACAAGGACAGCATCATCGACGAGATGACTTACATTTCGCCAAAGACCGGAAATCGTGTGGGCTTGTCCTATTTACAACCCAAAACGAGGGACGATATTGCCCGGCGCCGTAAGATGTATAGGCATTGGCATGATCATACTCTTGGGATGTTTGGCCGGGCGCCAGACTTTGTAAATGTAATGCTCAGCAGTTTCGCATCCGGCGCCGGGGCGTTTGGCCCTTACGCAAATAATATGACCGCCTATTACGAGAAGGCGCGCGAGGAAGACCGCATCGCCACCCACTCCCTGACTAATCCACAGGTCGACCGCACTCATAACGTTGCAGCACAAGCGAAGGATCTCGCTGCCAAGGCTGTACGGGAGACCGATGCGGGCGTCGTCATTCGCGGCGCGCGAATGCTTGCAACGCTTGGCGCTTATTCCGATGACCTCTTTGTAATGCCCGCGCCCTCCTATCCCCTGCCGAACACAGAGGAGGCCAAGGCTTTCGCAATTGGATTCTGGATTCCCGTTGCCACATCTGGCGTGAAACTGATCAATCGCCCCGGAATGATACAACCGGGCCTCGGCTCTTCTCATGACTATCCACTTTCATCGCGTTTTGACGAAAGCGACTGCATGATCATATTCGACGACGTTCTGGTGCCCTGGGAGAATATGCTGATGTATCGGGACATCGAGATTTTCAACAGCATCTACCGGCGCGTTCACGCGATGGGCGCCATGGGACATCAGTTCTCAGTAAAGGACCTGTGCAAGGCCGAATTCATGATGAGCCTTGCCTTCACGCTCGTCCGCAGCACGAAAGTTGATGAATTCCTACATGTGCAAGGCATGATGACTGAGCTCATCAACAACATGGAAGTGCTGCATTCCTGTATTCTTGCTTCTGAATCACAGGCGGAGACGACAAGTGTTGGCGTGATGTCTCCTGCAATGGGACCACTCGGCGCAGTACGCTATATTTTTCCGGAAATGTTTCGCCGGTCTTGCGAGATCATTCAGATTGCCGGCGCTGGCGGTCTTGCTATGGTTCCATCCTATGCAGAAATGTCGGGGCCACTGGCAGGAGATGTAAAAACCTATTATCAGGCTGCCGCGGCCGATTCAGATACGCGCATCAGGTTGTTCCGGCTCGCTGTAGATGCCGCCATGTCGAGCTTTTCAGGCCGCCAGCAACTTTACGAGCGCTATTTTGCTGGAGACCCCGTGCGCGGCGCAGGCAATCTCTACAACGCCTTTGACAAGGCTCCCTATGTCGCCCGCATAAATTCGCTGCTCGAACGTTTCAAGGCAGAAGACCAGGCCTGGAATTAAATTTCGATATCGAGATTTCGTATCGAAATTCGCGCGCCTTGCCCAAATCTGTCCTGCGTATTGTCGGGGATGAAACCCTTGATTAACGGGTAGTCATCCGCGCGTTCCTTATCATCGCAGAGATCATCCAGAAGCGTGAAAAGACCAATTCCCACACGCAAACTGTTCCACTTCACAGCGGGCCCTGACGTTCCAATTGGCGCACCGGCTCGATCTTGCCGGCTAATGACTTGCCGGTCGACGCTCCACTCGACGATATCGGCTTGCCGATCATAACGCGTTTCATATCGCCGCCACGCGCCTTGCTGTGTAGTTACAGGGGTCAGCAGCCGGCTGAAGGCCGGATAATCTCCCAGTGCATCACGGGCAACCGGGAGGCGCTCATACAGCGGAGTAATCCTGTCGTTGCTTATGAAAAAATCAAACACCATTCCGGTCGTGGAATCGATCAGCACCAAGGCACCAGCTGCGAGCCTTGGATCACCGGCAGGAAGACCAAAAGGATTCGCAGCGGTGCCGAATGTCTCGACCGAGATTTCAGCGCGTACAGTAAAGCCGTTGCTGCCGCCCAGATCAAAAAGCTGGCTCGTACTCGCCAGCGCTTTCACGTGGTTGTAATGCGAGCGCGTAAACTCGGGCAGATCAAGTGTGAGTGTATTGCTCGGCGCGCCGGGACAAAGCACACGCGTTGCCGGATCCCACAGATCGGCCGCCGGGTAGCGCCATTCCACAAACGTTTCGCGCGGCCAACCGGGCTTGGCAAAGTCGTCATAGATCATCATGATCCCCCTCAGGATCAACGGAACCGCGATTAAAAGCCCAGCAACAAATTGCTCAGACGATCTGATGCCGCCAGCTCTTTCGCAGGTCCATCGAAAGTGACACGTCCATTGCCTAACACATAGGCGCGATCAGCAATTTCCAGGGCATGATGAGCTTCCTGTTCAACGACAAGCACAGAGGCGTTCAATGTCTTGGCAACATTCCCGATTGCCTCATACATCTTGTCGACCATAATCGGCGATAATCCGCCGGAAGGCTCATCCAGAATGATCAAGCGTGGCGCAGCGATCAACAAAGCTCCAAGTGAAAGCATTTGCCTCTCGCCGCCAGAGAGTGATCCCGCCCGTGAATGACGCCGTTCGTAGAGAGCGGGAAACAGTTCCTGCACCTGCTTTATGCGGCCTGGAATCTGACTCTGATCCTTCAGCGCAAACCCGCCAAGCGTAAGATTGTCGATCACACTCAGGCTGCGGAAGGATTCGCCGCCCTGCGGAGAATAACCAAGACCTGCAATCACCTTCGCCGAAGGTGCGCTATGGGTGATATCAGCTCCCGCAAACGAAATTGTGCCTGACACGATAGGAAGCACGCCAAAAATTGCGCTCATCAAGGTGGACTTGCCGGCGCCATTGTGCCCGAGCACAGCGACAATTTCCCGTTCGCCGACAGTAAGATCGACGCCATGTATGACTTTTTTAGCGCCGTATCCGGCCTGCAAATTATTGACTTGCAGCAACATGACGCTTCCCGAGATAAGCTTCGACCATGCTGCGATGGCCACGCACTTCCGCCGGCGTTCCGCTGGCCACCGTCGTTCCTTGCATCATCAAGACGACTTTATCTGATATGGACATGACGACATCCATATTGTGTTCGATGAGCAGAATAGTCTTCCTCTCTTTAGTGACAAGGTTCTTCATCAATTCGACAAGTTTGCCGAATGTGCTGCGATCAAGGCCCACAGTCGGTTCGTCCAGCAGGACGATGCGCGGTTCACCGACAAGCGCGCGGGCGATACTGAGAAACCGTTGCTCACCAAAGGACAATGCGCTTGCCTCTTCTTTCGCACGCGCGAGCAGGCCAACGTCTTCCAGTATCCTTTCCGCGCGTTCGCGCGCAGCCTTCCATTGCGCGTTGACCTTCGCGCCACGCATTATCGCCCAGAATGGCGCCTCGCCTTTCTGGCGCACGCCGACCATGACATTATCCAGCACAGTCATTTCTTGAAAGACCCGCGGGTCCTGAAACGTACGGGCCATACCCAGGCGGTAAATATCATGCGGCTCCCTGCCTTCGATCGGTTGCCCGGCAAATGTAACTGTTCCAGAATCAGGTTTGAGAAAGCCGGAAACAATATTGAACGCCGTAGTCTTGCCGGCGCCATTAGGTCCAATAAGGCTCGTAATCGTATGTTCTTCAACTGTAAAAGAGGCGTTGTCGACCGCAGCCAGCCCCCCGAAGCGCTTGGAAATGCCGCTGACATCAAGAACGGCGGTCATGCGCGCAACCCAACTTTATTGCCAACCAGCCCCTGCGGTCTGAACATCATCAACAAGATCAGCAGCAGACCATACAATGCCTCCTGAATATGCCCGATATCCCAACCCTGACCACCGATGAACCTGAACAGTTCAGGAAACAGCATCAGCACTGCGGGCCCTACAAATGCCCCGAGCAATGAACAATTGCCGCCAACGAACAACATCGCCCATAGCAGAATGATAGTTTGCAGACCATAGCCATCAGCAGAAACAAAGCGGAAGTAAAATGCGCCCATAGCGCCGCACAATGCGGCAAACCCACCGCCCAGCGCAAAAACGATAATCTTGGTACGCACTACATTGATGCCCAGCGACATAGCCACAGACTCGTCATCACGAATGGCATGCAGCGCCGCCTTCATCGGCGATGAAGCAAAACGCCAATGAACAAAAAAGATAAATGCGGTCATGATCGCTATAAAACCGAGCATGCCATAGCCACTTTGCACCTGATACGAGCCTATTGAAGGGCGCGGCACTCCGCGAATGCCGAAAGGCCCATTGGTGAGCCATTCCATGTTGATGATGAGACTGGTGACAATGAGCGAAAAACCGAACAGGGCCAGAATGAAATAGTCGCCGCCCAGACGGAGGGTCGGCAAGCCTATCAGCACAGCGATAAAGGCACCCATTGCGAACGCCAGCACCATGGCGGTGAACCAATCCAGCCCAGCGTAAACCGTAAGAATAGCAGTTGTATAGGCGCCTATGCCATAAAATGATGCATGTCCGAAACTGAGAATTCCGGCGTGACCAATGTTAAGGTCCAGCGAAACCGTCAGGCACGCATATATCATAACCATTATAAGTAGATGCTGAAGATATTCCACGATCGCGCCCTTTCCTTAGACGCGCCGCGTCGAAAGCATATGGCCAAACAGTCCGGCCGGGCGGAATAGGAGGAAGATCAGCAAGGCGCCAAAGACAACCACATCTTGCCAACGGCCGGATAATTGCCAGAGCGACAGATTTTGCAGTAGGCCAAGCAAAAAAGCCCCTGCAGCCGCCCCGGGTAAATAGCCCACCCCCCCAACGATGACCGCGACAAGCGACACAAACATCACAGGAAAACCCATTTCCGGCCGAACGCCCAGATCGTAGGCGATCAGAGACACGGCAAAACCCGCAAGCAACGACCCTATGGCAAAGATCAACATGTACAGGCGTTCGACATTAACGCCCCGCACGACTGAAAGCTTTGGATTATCCGCCAGCGCCCGGATGGCGCGTCCATATTTTGTGCGCGTCAAAAACAGATGAAGGATTGGAAAAACAACAATCACGATCGCAGCGGCTATAATATGCATGATCGTTAAGCTGATTTCTCCAATATCGTATAACGGAAGTGGCCCCTGCCTAAGGTACAGAGTATCGGTTGTGAAAATCAAAGCAAATACGGCCTGACAGAGAGTCAGTGCGCCAATAGAACCTATAAATAATGCCGCCTCGCTGCTTTTGCGCGCACGTAAAGGGCGGTAAACCAATAAATCTATCAGGACACCAAAAGCTGCCGCAGACGCAAGCGCCACAATCACCGCAACCGGCATCGGAAGATGCAACAATTTAACGGCGATATAGAGCGCATAACCGCCAGCCGTAAAAACAGCGCCATGCGCCATATGCAATATGCGCGTGCCATTGTAGATAATAGCGAAACCAACCGCAGTGAGCGCGTAGAGCGCTCCGGATGCCAAACCGTCTATGAACAACTGAAGGAGAAGCATGGTGGGACTGCGGTTCTTAACGTAAGCGCGCTATATATGGCTCGCAGAGCTGGAAGCCCCACCAGCAATTGCGGCGTCCGCGCGGAGCGGACGCCGGCTCATCAGTTCATGGCGTATAATCCACGAATTCGCCTCCTTTAATAACTTTGAGGATGGGCGCAATAATCGGCTCGCCACTACCATCAAACTTGAATTCACCAACTGTGCCTTTATACGTACCAAAACTGTAAATCGTGTCCCGGACCTTGGTAGAATCGTCTGTGCCTGCGCGCTTGATAGCTTCAAACAACAACATCGTCGCATCATAATTTTTGGCCGCATTGGCGTCAGGTTCATAGCCCATACCGGCTTTGAAGCGGGCAGCAAAAGCAGAATTTATATTGAGGGTCGTGTAGATCACGCCCTCGGATATCCCACCGCCAATCGCCTTGATTTCACGGTCTTCCACAAGATGATTGGAAAATATGTGCTTCTGACGAAGTTGCGCCTCGCTGATTTGCTTCAACGCCAGCCCCATGATGCGCCCCTGTGAGGCGATGACATAGATGGCGTCAGGACGAGCAGCCCGCAGCTTGGTCAGTTGCCCCCGCATTTCCGTGTCCTGAGTCTTGAACGTCTCATCGCCAACAATCTTGCCCCCAAGCTTTTCAAAGGCAGCAGCAAACGAACGCACAGAAATACGAATCGCCTCGTTCTCTTCGCTCAGTATGACGGCCGTTTTCATTCCAAGTTTGTTCGCGGCGGATGCAATAACCGGCCCGGCTTTTTCAGCCGTAGGCGTCATGCGCACTGCCCAGCGGCTCTTGGTCAGATCCGGATGCTCCATCGACCCGGCGACGACAATAACCTTGTTTTCTTCGGCAACCGGCAATTGTGGAAGTGTCAACGGGGTAAACGCTGTAAACACCGCCATGATCTTGTCGACATTGATGAGCTTGGTCAGCGCGGCAACCGCGCCTGCACCATCAAAGCGCGTGTCTTCAACAGTAACCTTGACCTGCCGGCCAAGTATGCCACCCGCCGCGTTTATCTCGCGTGCTGCAAATTCGGTCGGCGCCACAAAGCTGCGTTTGACATATTCGCCGTTCTGCCCGCCCGTCGGCATAGCGACGCCAATCTTGATCGGCTCCTGCGCCTGTGAGAGCTGGCTGGTCAAAACAAGAGAAGCAGCGGCGATGATCACCCGCACGCAATTTGATTTCACGGTTCGCATGTTCCCTCCATACCAGCAGATTTTACGGATTAACCTAGCCTCTGTTCCCAAGGCCTATAATCTAAGTTTATGCCAGTCCGGGCGGGAGTCAAATGCAATCGGCTCCGTTACTTCGCAGCGGCCAGCACCTCAGGCTCATTCATCCCGGCGATCTCCGGCATGACCTCGGTGCGGAACAGTTCAAGCGAGCGCATTTGCTCCGTGTGCGTTAACGATCCGAATGCCAAAAGCAGAACAAGGTAATTATGCCCAAATCGCTGGGCCTGCGCCTTGAAAATTTGCTTCACTGTAGTGGGCGATCCGACAACGAGCGTACCGCTCGCCTTTGCCTGTTCAAAATTGGGAGCTATGGAAATCGGCGGCATTGTGCCACGCACTTTCCATAGCCAGGCTAGGTTTTCGAACCATTTTTCATGTGCTGTTCGCGCAATCCGGTTAGCCTCCGCGTCGGTATCCGCAACGAACATTGATCGCATGATTCCGATGATCGGCGCCGTTACAGGCGAACCAAAAGCTGTTCGCTCGCCCTCATACATATCCCATTTCACACGAAAATCGGTAATGATCTGTTCAACCCGGTCATCCGGCCCGAGAGTCACGCCATTCATGCCGTGTCTGGCGGCAAATTCCGGCCCGTAGCCTCCTCGCAACCCGTACCAGAAGGGTGGGTGGGGTTTTTGCAGCGGCGGAATGACAACCGGTACATCCTTGAACGTATAACGAGGCGACACATAGTCTACACGATCACGCGTGAACCCCTGATGTAATATATTAAAGTTATGTTCGAAGTCCTCCGCAGCATTCTTGATGTCATCGTTATAAGCGTCAAATTCAAAAGGTGAAATGCCCTTTCCAACGCCGACATCCAGCCGCCCATCACTCAGATGGTCGAGCATGCATAATTCCTCGATCAATCGCATCGGATGATAAAGGGGCAACAAGGTCAGCAACGTCCCCAGTCGCATCTTTGTTGTTTCACGCGCAGCTGCGGCCAGAAATATGCTGGGTGACGGCGTCATCGAAAGTGGAGTGGCATGATGTTCAGAAAGGTGATATCCGTAAAAGCCTGCAGCTTCGAGGGCTTTGAGAAGATCCATCCGGTGGCTGTAAGTACGATGAATCGGCTCGTCGCCTTTTTCGATATAGTCGAAAACTCCGAATTTCATGCCGTGCCTCCTGGACGAGTTTCAGGCGTTTCAGTAATTACGCAGAATTTCGCGCGCCAGAACCCAGCGCATCAACTCGACAGGTCCTTCGGTAATCATGAAACTGCGGGTATCGCGCCACATTTTTGCGATCGGCATCTCGTTGGCAAGTCCCATACCGCCATGGATCTGCATACAGCGGTCAGCGACTCGAAATCCAAGTTCAGTGCCTGCAATCTTCGCCATATAGCTTTCATGGCGCGCTGCAGTGCCGGCATCTGTCCGGGCGGCCAACTGATAGACCATCAATTGTGTCATATGATGTTCCATATAGCTGTCAGCAATTTTGAATTGCACGGCTTGCCTGTCGGCGAGGAGCGAACCGAATGTGACGCGCTGCTTGGCGTAACTTGCTGCCATGTCCAGGCACCGCTTGGCCACCCCTAGACCCCGGCAGGCCTGGTAAAGTCTTCCGCTGGTGATCCATGACTGGGCGGATTTCATCCCATCTCCCTCTTTGCCAATCAAATTTTCAGCGGGCACTTCCACATTATCGAAAGCGATTTCATAGGGCGCATCGCCCATCATGGTCTCGATCCTTCCGGTCAAAGTAATGCCCGGTGTCTTTGCATCTACGAGAAACATGCTGAGACCGCCGCGGCTTCCCTTGGTCCGATCAGTAGCTGCCACCAGCTGAAAGAAATCTGCGCTCCCCGCATTGGTGATCCAGCGCTTATAGCCATTGATGATGTATTTATCTCCCTTGCGCACCGCCGTGGTGCGCATCGATCCCGGATCGGATCCTGCATCCGGTTCCGATTGCGCAAAAGCTGTCACTTTCTCGCCGCGCAAAACAGGGAACAGATATTTTTCCTTCTGCTCGTCTGAGAGGGTAAACAGAATTGGGCGCAAGTCCGGCCCGAATACGAAAGGGCCACGCGGAGGCAATGCGATGGTCCGCGCCATCTCTTCCCACACCACAACCATGCCCAGCAGGCTGAGTCCCTGACCGCCATATTCCACAGGCACTTCCAGATGCCACAGGCCAATATCCTTCGCCTTTTTTTCGAGTCGGACCCGTACATCGGGCTTCATATTCGGCCCGTCCATCGAGGTTCGCTCAATTGGAATTAGCTCGCGATCAACAAAATCCGCGACCGTCTTCTTGAGCATCCGCAAATCTTCGGGAAGTTCCAGATCCATAGTCACGCCTCTTTCAAACACCCGAAATCGGAGTCATTCTTATTGCTTAAATCACGGAAGCCGTGCGCAGCTTCTCGACCTCTGCTTCGCCATATCCCAATTCTGCCAAAACGCTCCCTGTATCCTGCCCCAAAGTAGGAGCAGCAATATAAGAACCATCATGACCGCCATCGATCCGCACAGGACGGCGGATGGTCAGCTGCTCGCCCATCGTGGGATGTTGCAGGGTACGGAAAACTTCCAGATGTTTGACCTGCGGATCGTCTATGACTTCGGGAATATTGTGGATAGGCGCATAGGGCACATCCTGCGCTTCGAGCAGCGTCATCCAATCAGAACGCGGTTTTTTCAGGAATACTTCCGCCAACACGCGCGTCAATTCGAGGAAGTTGTTGATCCGCAGGTCGCGTGTCTTGAACCGCTCATCGCCAGCCATATCCGTTCGGCCGATTGCCGTCAGCATGCCTTCCCAAAATTTAGTTTGCGACGAGAGATGCACCGCCAGTAATTTGGAGTCGGCGCAACGAAAGGCAAAGGAATGGGAGCTGGCGACGCGGGTAATTGGATCGTTCTTGATCCCCATCAGCGTATGATTGGCAAACGGGTCAGGCATAAATGATATTGCTGCTTCCATCATATTGAGTTCAACACGCCGCCCCCGCCCCGTCTTTTCGCGTTCATAGAGTGCGCCAAGAATGCCGTAACATGCAAACATGCCCGTAGCATTGTCAGGAATCGTTGGCCCGCAGGTCTGCGGATGTTCGGGGTCCAGCAACAGACTTGATATACCGCTGAGTGCGAGGCCAACGCTGTCATAGGCAGGACGCGCGCTGTAAGGACCAGATGTTCCAAATCCTGTAATGGAGCAGTGAATGAGCCGCGAATTAAGAGCTTTCAGCGCATCATCGGTAAGTCCAAGCCTGTCCATCACGCCGGTCCGGAAATTCTCGATCAGAATATCGGCCCGCTCCAGAAGCTTATTCAGCGCCTCCAATCCCTCCGCTTTGCGCAGGTCCAGCGCCACACCGCGCTTGCCGCGATTATAGGCGGCAAAATGCGGGCTGTATTGTCCGCCGCGAAAACTGCGAAAGGGATCTCCCCCCTGAGGGTTTTCAATCTTGATGACCTCTGCGCCAAGATCAGCCAGCATCATGCCGGCGAGCGGGGCCGTGATCATCGTACTGAGTTCCACGACCCGCACGCCCTTGAGCACTTCGGTCATCGTACTAACCTGTCAATTAATCGTCTGGCCGCCATCGACCAGAATCGACGCACCGTGAATAAAGCTGGCAGCATCTGACACAAGAAAGGCCGCTGCATTGCCAATTTCATCACATTCGCCGAAGCGGCCAAGCATGACCTTTTGCAGTGTATGAGAAGCATCCGTACTCCCGGAATCGAAATAGCCTTTTACGCGCGGTGACAGTGTAGGCCCGGGACAGATCGAGTTCACACGCAAGCCCTTGATGCCGTAGTCAACAGCCAGCTGTCGCGTCAATGACACAACGGCGCCTTTGGCCGCGCAATAAACGGGCATTTGAGGATTACCTATATGAGCGAAGGTCGATGCCACATTGAGAATAGACGGCTTATCCGACTTGAGCAGAAGTGGAATGAATTCACGGCACATGAAATAGACGCTGTCGATATCCACAGCCATCAACTCACGCCATTTATCAGTCGTCAGCTCTGTGAGTGGCTTGATGAAATTATTGCCGGCATTGTTGACGATAGCCTTGGCGCGCCCCCATTTGCCCTCGACGAATTCCCTGAGCTTGATGACGTCGCTTTCTTTTGAAACATCCGCAGCGAAAGTCTCAGCCTTGCCTCCAGCTTGTTCTATCCCCGCCTTGACTTCATCCAGCGTATGCTGTCTGCGCGCCACAAGTACAACCGTCGCGCCAAGCTCGGCCACGGCTTCAGCGGTCGAGCGGCCTATCCCCGTACCCGCACCTGTGACCACAACCACTTCGCCATTGAATTTCAATTGCTTGAGCACGACGTATCTCCCCGAATTTAAACCCGCCCTGGCACCGTAATGTTGCTGGAAAACAGCCTTCCCAGCAGTGCGGCACAGAAATCTTATTCCGCTGCTTTGGTTTGCATGCCAGCATATTGTTTGTCTGTCAGTCCCTGCAGCGCCGGCAGAACCTCACTGGCGAACAGACGGATATTCCGTTCCGTCAGATCGCGCGGGAGCGTACCAAATTGCATGAGGCACAACAGATTCTGGAACCCTAGCATACGATGGGTTTCCGTGAACTGCCTGCGCACCGTATCCGGGCTGCCACAAACAATAATCCCCGCCTCGATCAGTGAATCCACCGTGTGCTCCTGGCCGCTCACTGAACGCTTGTGGCTGCGCATATTGGCAAGCGACTTCGGCGAGAGATAGCCCGGCGGAAACAGCATTTCAAATGGAAGCCGCAAAAGCCGGTTAAACAAAACTTCGATATGCGGCTTGGCTTCGTCGCGCGCCTTCTGATCGGTATCCGAGATATAAACAGGCGTCGACCATCCAATCTGGTCGGAACTGGCCGTGTAACCATACATGCGTTCAGCGCATTCGCGATAATAGTTCAGGAACCGCATCACAGATTGCGTTGGGCTGTAGGCCTGCAGATAGGTATACTTGCGCGAGGGATGCGCCGCCCATTCGATGGTTTCTGTCGAGCCCGTTGAGGGCGCCCAGATCGGCGGATGCGGCTGTTGATAGGGGCGTGGCCACGTGTTGACATATTCAAAATGATAGAACTTGCCTTCGAACGAAAATGGCCCAGGCCTTGTCCATGCCTGCACAACAAGATCATGCGCTTCCTGAAACCGCGCATGTGAGAACGCAGGATTGTTGCCGGTGGAAAAATATTCGGCCCCAATGCCTCGCACCATTCCGGAAATCAGTCGACCGCCGGTGATATTGTCGATCATCGAATGTTCTTCCGCCAGATTGAGCGGGTGCTCGCGCAGGCCGAATGCATTGCCGAGAATAGCGAGCTTAGCGGTCTTTGTCCTGCGCGCAAGCGCCGCTGCGGTGACAACCGGAGAAGGCATCAGGCCATAAGCATTCTGATGATGCTCGTTGACGGAAATACCATCAAAGCCAAGTTCCGCTGCTAGCTCCAGTTCATCCAGGTAGCGATTGTAAAGTTCATGCCCGACCTTCGGATCATAATAGGTATTAGGCAGAACTACCCAGGCGGCCCGATGCTTCTCCATGAAGTTCATGTCCAGATTGGCATAGGGCATGAGATGGAACGTGAAGACTTTCATGAGCCTGTCCTCCGGATGAATTGCGAGATTTCCTGGGCGAATTTCTGAGGTTGTTCAATGTGCGCAAGATGAGCGCAATTAGCGATCGTCGCATGGGACGCGCCCGGAATCAGTTTCTTCAAGGCTTCCCCGTAGGCCGGAGGCAGAACACGATTTTCCTCACCCCAGACGATATGAACAGGTGCGTTGACTCGATGCAGCCAGCGATCGAGCTTCGGGTTACACAGCCGCGGCGACCACGAATACTTTGCAGCCGCGGCGCGATTACGCTCATAGATGTCTTCAAGCTCACCCTCGCCACGAATACTTTTCATCCATTCAACGCCGCCGTTCCCCGCGAATAGCATTCTGATCATGTCTTCTTCCGAGCAGACGAAAAGATCGCCACGCGGAACGTCCTTCACCCGAATACCGGCGCTGTTGACCAGAGAGAGCGACTTGAACCTTTGACCCCAGTAAATCGCCATTTCCAATGCGAGCCATCCGCCGATACATTGACCCACCACATGCACCCGCTCGAGCTTCAGCGCGTCCATGAGATCAAGATAGAACAGCGAGAGGTCATTGATATCATCGACGCCATCGACGTTTTCGGAACGGCCGAAGCCAGGATGATCGGGCGCAATCACCTCGAAACTCTTCGCAAGTTCGTCAAGGCCTGGCTCGTGACCATTGCGCCCCTGCAATCCATGCAGAAACAGGACCGGTTCGCCCTTCCCCGCCCGCCAGATGTTGACCTTACTGCCGCGCAGGTCGATCACCGCGTTCTCAGCCAATGTGTCTCTCCCTTAATCCCGGCGCACATATTTTCGCTTGGCGTCCGGACAACTTTTTCTTAGGTTCCTATCATTTTCTCATACTGTCAATCATGACCGATTGCGCAAATGCGAAGCGGCAGCGCCTGCCGCTTCGCCCTTGTTTCACGCGAAACGGCTCAGCTGCCCGCTTTTTCGTGGCCCCCGAGTCCAGGACGATATTTTCCCTGCAGAAAGTCACCAATACCTTCGCTGCGCCATGAGCCTTTTTGCCTCAAGGTCAGTTGATCCGACTTTGCGGCGGAATAATTCATCGCCGCCTCCGAACTCATTTCCAGCGAGAACTTGTAGCCGTCTTTGCACGCAGCCAGAGCATCCGGGTCCTTGCTGGCAATGTCGCTCGCCAGTTCCATCACTTCACGTTTCAGATCAGCCAGCGGATAGGCTTCATTGATGAAACCGATTTCCTTGGCCCGATCACCTTTGAAGGGACGGCCCGTCATTGCATAAAACAGAGCGTCTCGCGGACGAAGCAGATTAGCCATTGATTTGCTCACGCTGCCACCGGGATAATGTTTGAAATTGATTTCAGATAGGCCAAAGGTTGCTTCTTTTGCGGCAAAGGCCAGGTCGCAGCCTTCGACAATGGAGAACGCACCGCCAAAACAATAACCATTCACCATGGCGATCGTCGGCTTCGGATAATAGCGCAACGTGCGATAACGCCATTCAGTGGCGATGCGAAATATGCGGTCGAATTCCGGCGGATTGTCCTCCAGTTCCATGAAAAATTGTTTCAGGTCCATCCCGGCGCAGAAAGATTCACCCGCCCCGGTGATCACCACCACGCGGGACGTTGGTTCGTAACGCAATTTTTCGAGCACCTCCGCCATCTCGATATGCAGCGTCGGACTCATCGCGTTGCGTTTGTGCGGCCGGTTGAGCGTGACAGTTGCGATAGCATTTTCAATGCTGACGGTAACAGTGTTGGATTCGGCCATGGTTCTGTCTCACTTTACTTGCTTGAGGTTGCGATTGAAGAATTCGTATGCCGTATTTCAGCCCCAGCCTGCCGGACTCCCGATGGCATCCGCTGGCGTTGATTGAAGCTTTTCGGCGCTCCATTCCGAAGCGATAATCCGGCGGCCCGTCACACCGTTCGAACGGCCGGACATAAGCCATGCGATAGGCGCCATCATCGCTTCCGGCTGCACCAGCGTCGAACGATCGACAGCTTCCGTAAAAGGGATCATGCGCGTATTGGCTGCGCCGCCCGGTAACAGCGCGTTGACGGTCACTCCGGTATGAGCGAGATCCTTGGACCAGATAACTGTTGCGGACTCCAGCGCCGCCTTTGAAGGGCCATAGGGCGAGAAGCCATCCATCATCATCGTGTAATAGCTGGTGACGATATTGACTATCCTGCCCCACCCCTGTTTCTCCAACACCGGCGCAATCGCTTTGGCCATCAGGAAAGGACCGTTGATATTAACGTCGATGGATTGCTTCCACGTCGAAGCATCCACTTCATAAAAGCGTTTACGCTGTCCGACGAGGACATTGCCTATGTTTTGCATGCCCAGACCGGCATTGTTTACCAGCCCATGCACGGCGCCAAAGTGTGCGATCGTCTTGTTCACAGCATTGCTGCATTGTTCAGGATTTGTAACATCACAATCCAGCGTCAACAGATTGGCGCTCAGATTTTCTTTCGAAGCAATCTCTTTCAGCTCCGCTATTTCCGCGGCGCTGACGGGCAGGTCTGCAACAGCCACCCGAACGCCGTGACGTAAAAGCGACAAGGTCATGGCCCGTCCAAGTCCACGCGCGCCGCCTGTGACGATGACAGCAATATTTTCTGGATCTTTAGCCGTACTCATTGCCCGCAACTCCCTGCTTTGTTGATGACCAACCTACACGCCGAGAAACTTTGCTTTGGTTGCACTGTCCGCTGCCAGTTCTGCGGGTGTGCAGGAATGAACGATTGAACCCTTGTTCATTATGAACACGACATCGGCATATCGCAGAGCGAAATTGAGCTGCTGCTCAATCAGCAAAATTGACGTTCCAGCCTGTTTCAACGACTCTATGGTTCGCCCGAGCTCCCTGACAATCATCGGCGCAAGGCCTTCCGTGGGTTCGTCCATGAGCAGCAGGCCCGGATTACCCACGAGCGCTCGTCCTGCGGCAAGCATCTGCTGTTCACCGCCGCTGAGTTTGCCCGCAAGACTGCGGATACGGCTGCGCAGATTGGGAAACAATTGCAGCACCTTGTCGAAGCTCCATTGTCCCTCACCGCGTGCCGTTACCTGCAGATTTTCACGGATCGTCAGTGATTTGAAGACCTGCCGTCCTTGCGGAACATAGCCGATGCCCGCCCGCGCGATCATATGGGCAGGCATACGGGTAATATCCTGATCCCTGAAGACGATACGGCCGCTTCTGGCTGGTGTCAGTCCCATGATGGAGCGCGCGAGCGTAGACTTGCCGACCCCGTTGCGGCCAAGCAAGGCAACCACCTGCCCAGGCTTCACCTCAAGCGAAACGCCCTGCAATATATAGCTTTCGCCATAATAGGTGTGAACGTCCTGGATGTTCAGCATGGCGCTAATCCGCTCCAAGGTAGATTTCGGTGACTTTTGGATGATGGCGGATTTCTTCCGTAGTGCCTTCCGCGATGACACCGCCCTGATGCATGACTGTGATCTTGTCCGCCAGATCGAATGCTACATCCATATCGTGCTCGATCATGAGAATTGTCATGTCTTGGGGAAGGCTGTGCACCATGCCAACCACACGCACGACTTCGGCAGCTGACAGTCCCGCTGTCGGCTCATCAAGCAGCAAGACTTTCGGCTTGCCGGCCATAGCCAGGATCAGATCCACCTGCCGCTGTTGTCCATATGAAATCTCCCTCGCGGCGTGGTCGGCGATTTCGCTCAAGCCCCATTCATCTAGCAATGTGCCAGCACGGGCGAACAAATCCCGGTCAGCTCGGATGCGAGAAAACATCGAGAATGCGCTTTTGCTCTGTGCCTGTAACGCAAGCACTATATTTTCCATAACGCTCAAACGCGGAAACAGGTTCGTAATCTGGAAGGTCCGCGCAAGGCCCAGACGTGCGCGCGCGTTGGCGCTAAGATTGGTGATGTCCTGCCCAAACAATGTAACGCGGCCACTTGAAACCGGAAACGCGCCTGACAACATATTGAACATCGTCGTCTTACCGGCGCCATTCGGGCCGATGATGAGATGGCGCTCTCCTGGCTCCACCGTAAATGAAACATTCGACAGTGCTTGCACACCGCCAAAATTCTTCGACACGGCTTCTGCAACTAGGGCGCTCATGAACTTGCCCTCTTGTCGCGATAGTCCCGGATCAATCCCGCAATCCCGTTGGGCGCAAAGAGCGCAACAATCAGATAGATGAACCCCATCAGCATGACCCATCGTTCCGTATAGGCGCTGATGAGGTTTTCAAAGAGAACGATAATGGCCGCTCCGAAGGCCGGTCCAATCAGGGTGCCTGCGCCGCCGAGAATGACCATTAGCAGCACTTCAGCCGAGCGGGCCACGTGGATATAATCGGGGCTGACGAAGCGATTGTAGTAGACATACAGCACGCCAGCGAGCCCGGCGAACAAAGCGGCCATTACAAAAATCGAAAATTTGTAGAGCCAAACATTATATCCAAGCGCCAGCATCCGCGTTTCGCTTTCGCGTATGCCGCGCAGCGCATAGCCGAAAGGCGATGCGACGATGCGCACCATCAAGACGGCCGCAATCGCAGCAATAAGCAGAACGAAATAATAAAAATTGACGCCATCGGCCATGGATAAGCCGATACCCAAATCTGGCCGCGGCACGTTGGGAAGTCCGTCGTCTCCGCCCGTGAGCGAACGCCAGCCAAAAGCTATCCCCCACATCAATTGTGACAACGCCAGTGTAATCATCAGGAAGTAACTGCCGCGCGTACGAAGAGCGAGTAGACCAAAAAGCACGGCGGCAAGCCCGCTCATGATCAGACCCGCAGGCAGGGCGAGCCAAACATTCCAGCCCAGTTTCAACGCAAGGAGGCCCGTTGCGTAAGCTGACAAGCCGAAATAGGCCGCATGGCCGAGCGAAGCCATACCGGTAAAACCGATCAGGAGATCAAGGCTCATTGCAAAGAGCGCGAAGATCATCATTTTGACTGCTAAACCCAAATAATAAGGTGCCAGAATTTTCGGCAGAACCAGCAGCAAGATCACTCCGGCGATCAACGCCATGAATATCCAGCGCGAATATGAGCTTCCAGTTATCATCGCCGCCTCACTCCCGTCCGAACAGGCCGGTTGGCCGCACAGCAAGGATCAACGCCATTGGCGCGAAGATTGTAAACAGCGCAAACTCCGGGAAAAACACTTTGCCGAAATTGTCGAGCAGACCAACGATCAGCCCCCCGATCAATGCGCCCTTGAGACTCCCCAGCCCGCCGATAATGACGACCACAAACCCCAGCAACAACACTTCGAAATCAGCGCCCGGAAAAACGCCCATAATGGGACCGCCCATCACGCCGCCTAGCGCAGCCAGGAATGCGCCCAGCGCAAAAACAAGCGTGAACAGCAGCGAAACATTGATTCCAAGAGAACGCGCAATTTCTTCGTTGTCGACACCTGCGCGAATCATCGCCCCAATCCGTGTCCCATCCTGTATCCACCACAGCAGTAGAGCAACTACGAGACCGAAGCCGATGATAAACAGCCGGTAGGACGGATAGATGAAGCCTGCAATCTGCACTGATTGGCTGAACATCTCAGGTTTCGGCACTGTCTCGGGATTCGAGCCCCAGATCAGCATCGCAAGATCGGAAAAGATGAAAAGAAAGCCAAACGTCAGCAGCGTCTGAGGCATTTCCTGCAAATGCAAACGGCGCAACAGGAACCGCTCCATCAAAACGCCGATCACAACAATCGCAAGCGTCGCCACGAAAACCGCCAGCACGAAACTGCCGGTCTTCTGCACCACGACAAGCCCAGCATAGCCTCCCAATAGATAGAACGAGCCATGCGCCAGATTCAATATCTTCATCAGGCCATAGATCAGCGAAAGTCCAGACGCCAGCAGGAAAAGTAGCATTCCAAAAGAAATGCCATTCAAGGTTTGAAGCACCCAGAAATTCATTCGCATGCACCTTGTACGAATTCACTTGATCAGCGGATCAGACCCCATGCACGCGCATTGCATGGACAGTTGACCGAAAAAATTCAGCTTCACGCTTCCGGGGCGTGATGCGATCAAGGAAATGCGTCGTAAGGGTCCTTCACCTGCGCCTGGCGATCGCCGCAGCGATTGAAGAGTTTGCCGTCGGCGCCTTTTTCGACTTTCAACGTATAGAAATCACCGATCATGCCGCGGTTTGCATCGAAGCTGGCCATGCCCATGGGGCCATTGACCTGGACCTTGGCCAAGGCGTTGATGAAAGCTTCTTTATCCTCAGCTTTGCCATTGATGTCCTTTAGCGCCTGGATCACCATTTTGGCGGCCATATAGCCCATATATTGGTAGGAACCAGGCAGAGCGTTGAATTTCGATTGATAAGCCTGCACGAACTTTTTGTTTTCGGGCGTATCCAGCGAGCCGCAATAGGTGTAGGCGCTGAAAACCCCTTCCGCTTGGGGCGGCATTGCGCCGAGAATTTCCTCGCTGGTGAACGAGGCAATGCCGAAGAACGGCATTTTCTTGCTCAGGCCATATTCCACATATTGCTGAACGATCCGCGATGAATCCGCGCCCCACATGGCCGCAAAGACGCCGTCAGCTTTGGATGGATCCATTTTTGTAACATAGGGGGCGTAATCGGACGTACCGACATTGGGAAACATCGCATCAACGATATTCTCGGCCCCAAAGACCTTTTTAAGTCCTTCAAGCGCTTCATGACCTGGAGGGGCGTTCCAGCCGATTAGATAGACCTTTTTCCAGCCCATCTTCTTGGCCGCTTCGGCGGCTGCCATCGTGTATTGATAGGACGAAGGCACAAAACGGAAAATATAAGGGCTCTTCTGGCCGCGCGTCAGGCTGGCCAGAGCGACTGTGCTGATCCAAGGCATTTTCTGTTCGTGAACATAGGGGGCCACCGCCGCCCCAATCGAGCTGACGAGCTCTGACAGCAGAAGGTGAACCTTGTCGCGCTCAACCAGCGCCTTGATCTTGGTCAGCCCCGTGTCAGGCCGCCCCGCGCTGTCCTCGAACAGCAGTTCGACCTTGCGGCCAGCGATCACATTATTTTCTTCATCGAACGCAAGCTTGATCGCATCGCGTTCGGGCCGGCCCTGTCCTGCGAGCGGACCCGTCAAAGGGAACATGACGCCTATTTTGATGGCATCCTGGCTGAATGCAGCCTGTGGCATCATTGCAGTTGAGGCAACTACGGACACACCGAGCCCAAGCAGCATTGCAGCGTAAAATGATCGCATTGGTTTCCTCCCTCTCTTATTAATACGAATACTAGATGCCTTTTTCCAAAAAGCGCAAGCTCGATTCGAAACGGGAGGATTTGGTGGGCCGGGAGGGACTTGAACCCCCAACCAGACCGTTATGAGCGGCCGGCTCTAACCATTGAGCTACCGGCCCCGCAGCGCATCGCGCCGAAGGAGGAGGCTCGCAATACACTCAAATCCGCATCCGGCGCAATGCTTGATTGCAGGCAGGTTGCCCCGGAACCGGCGAGCTAGGGCGAAAAGGAGCCTGCAGCGATAAGGCGCTAGTTCCAGTAATCGGCCGCCAGGCCAAGGCCGGCAATCACCGGGCACATCAACAGCCCCACGGCAATAGCGATATTTCCTCCCCGGGCAGGCCAAAGGAACATTGTCAAGGCTGAGCCTTTACGCGGGAGCGGATCGGTTGGGGTGCTATGCATGCCTGAATGCATAAAACTCGCGGGTTACTGAAGGGTTGCCGAACGGCAGCGGCCCGTAATATTGGCCCAAATGCCACAACTCCCGACATTTTAATTTGTCGGACTTTTGACCCATTGCCCTCGCGCTAGGGTATCGCCAAAGTCCGGTCATGATTTGCTCGATTTTCCAGCGCTTCGCTCCTCTCACGCTCGCCGCTGCCCTTGCTGGCTGTGCTGGCGGCGTCGGCGAAATTGCCGAGCCCTCGGTTTTTACCGGCAATCATCCCTTCCCGGTACGAGAGACCAGCCCCGGCCATCACCTCCATGATGTCCACGGAATCGATGTCGCAAAATACCAAGGCGAGATCGACTGGCCGGCAGTTAAAGCTGCCGGGATCGGTTTTGCCTTTATCAAGGCGACAGAGGGCGCCGATCGCATGGACGATCGTTTTCAACAGAACTGGGCGGCGGCAAGAGCTGCAGGCGTGCCCCGTGGCGCCTATCACTTCAATTACTGGTGCAGCCCCGTCGAGGCACAGATCGATGCCTTTAAGCGTGTTGTCCCGGTCGAGCATGACTCGCTGCCACCCGTACTCGATCTCGAATGGAATTTCGACAGCCCAACCTGCCCCCGCAAGGTGCCCAAAGATGTGGCGCTCGAAGCCATCCACAAATTCCTGCGCGCGATGGAAGCCCATTACCGCAAGCGCCCCATTGTTTATGTGGATATCCCCTTCTACCGCGACGTGCTTTCAGGCGGCGAATTACATGATTATCCCGTCTGGGTGCGCTCGGTGGCGGCGCCGCCGCAGGTTCGTTACCCCAACCGCCGCTGGGCATTCTGGCAATATTCAGCGAAAGGGCGCGTGCCGGGCATCAGACCGCTGGTGGACAAAAACGTATTTGCCGGCTCGCGCGAAGAATGGCGGCGGCTGGTCGCGTCGAATTTCTCGCACAGGAATGCGCCAGCCGTGGCATCCCCTGCACCCGCTCAACCCGCCCCGGCTGCACAACCGGCCGTCCTGACTGCCAGCAGCACGCCCGGGGCGGCTACGCCCACCACAGATCAAGCCGAAGCGCCAATCGTCGAAGCTAGCCGATAGTCGCAGGTGTTAGAGCGTTTGCAGGAAAAGTGGCATGCGGTTTTCCGTTCGAAAATGCGTGAAAACAAAAAGTTTGAGTAGCCTTTCGGTTCAATGTAACCGCAAGGCGCTCTAGCGCACCTGGATCTTCGCGTCCTTGACGATCTTCTCGAACTTGACCCGGTCCGCACGATAGACCTTTTCGAATTCCTCCGGCGTGGAACCGATCGGCTCCAGTTCGTTCTCGGCAAACCGTTCTTTCATATCGGCAGATTCAACGCCCTTTTTCATCTCGCGCGCGAGTTTGTCGACAATGTCCTGCGGCGTGCCTTTGGGCAGGAAAAGCCCCATCCAACCCCGGTTTTCAAAGCCCTTGAGCCCCGCTTCATCAAGTGTCGGCACATTAGGGAGCGTGGGCGAACGCTTCAGCGTCGTAATGCCCAGCGCACGCAGCGCACCAGCTTCAATATGGGGCTTGGTGATCGACGACGGCACCAAGGCAACTTGAAGATCATTGCGGAACAGCGACTGAAACAACTGGCCGTCACCCTGGAAAGGCACCATCTGGATATCGGTGCCGGTCAATTGCTTGATGAGCTCCATGGTCAGATGAAGAGAATTGCCGATGCCCGTAGAACCATAATTCAAGACACCCGGTTTGGATTTGGCAAGCGCGACAAGCTCCTGAAAGTTCTGCGCAGGGACCTGCGGATTGACGACAAGCACCGTCGATGTCGCCGCGATCTGCGTCACACGTATAAAATCGTCGTCGGGGCTGTAGCTGAGTTTGGCATAGATTGCCGGCGCGATGGCGTGACCGTTGATATTGAACAGGATCGTGTAACCATCGGGCGCAGCTTTTGCCACGGCATCGGCGCCGATATTACCACCCGCGCCGCCTTTGTTTTCGATGATGAAATTCTGCCCCAGCTGTTGCTGCAACTTGGCTGCAACCAGACGCGCGATCGAATCCGTCGCCCCACCAGCCGGATAGGGCACAACAACTTTCACCACGCGATTGGGCCAGGTATCAGCCCCCTGCGCGAAGGCCTGCGGGATGCAGAATGTAACCGCAGCAAAGGCTAACGAAAGGCCACGAACGAACTTGCGCATAGATTTCCTCCAGAGGGCGGCATGGGCCACGCGATTGTTACCCCGTTTGTGGAATATTTTAGACGAGCTGTCGAGATGGCTCTCAAGCCAGCGCAGGCACACCATCGCTTTCCCGTAAACCCATTTTGTGCAGCCGCGGCAAAACTTCCTGTGCAAAATACGGCAGTTCCAGCAGATAGTTCAGGAATGAAAAGCCGATGCCATCAAATCCCGCCCCGTGCAGCCGGGCCAGCTCATCGGCGACATCATCGGGCGTGCCGATAATATCGAAGCCCGATTGCCCATGCACCAGCGCACGCCGCATTTTGTCATAACCGGCCGGATCATCTTCACGCTTAACATCCTTTAGCGCCAACATATATTCGGCAGCGCCCCAGTCGGCTGTTTCCTCTGTCCAGTAATGCCAATAATCCCTTGCTTCCTTGCGCGTTGGACGGCAAACTACCTGGCCGACTGTATAAACGCCAGTATCCTTGCCCAGCGCTTTGCCCGCTGCTTTCACCGTCGAAACTTCCTGCGCAGCCTCTTTCAGATCGGGGAATCGGATCGCGGTGAAAAATGCATCGCAATTACGTAACGCATAGGCACGGCCAAGAGGCGAAGCCCCCGCGTTCATCATAAGCGGGCGGCTGCCGCCATAAGGTTTTGGTTTCAGCCGCAGCCCGCGTAACTTGAGATGCTTGCCAATGAAGTCGAACTCTTCTTCCGGGCCCCACATACGCAATATCGCGTCGATCCATTCCTGACCATATTCATAGCGCAATTCGTTCGTCGCCTTTTGCTCGACGCCGAACATATTAAACTCGCTTTCGTTCCAGCCGATCACAATATTCAGCGCAAAACGGCCACGTCCAATAAGATCGGCCGTTACGATTTCCTTGGCCGCAAGCACCGGATTAAACAGCGGCGCATGAACGGTTGCGAAAACGGTAATGCGTTTGGTTCGCGCCAGTTGCCCGGTCGCCCAGGTGATAGTTTCCATCGTCGTGCCCTGGTGATCAGTCTCGCCTCGATAACCACGCCAGCGCCCGATGGGCAGCATAAAATCAATACCCACCTGATCGGCAAGTTCGACAAGCTTCTCCGAAGAATCCCAATCTGCCAGCCAGCGCTCCGGCGCCTTCGTCATGGCGCGCCCGTTCGAGCAGTTTGAGCCGAACAGCCCAAGCTTGAACTTGTTGCCATTGTACATGGCAATGCGATCCTGCATCGGCGTCATGAAGTCCTCCCGGATTTTCTTTTGACCTTAATTGCAAATCCCGGAGCGTTCACTGCGGCACGATGCCCGCACCCTTGGCCGTCTTTTCCCAATAATTGAGCTGGGAATCGATCCATTCGCGCATTTCCTGCGGGCTCGACCATTTCACGTCAACGCCGATCTTCTGCAGCCGTTCGGCCGCAGCAGGCGTCTTGAGATAGGCGACAATCGGCGCGTTAATTTTTTCGATGATGGCATCTGGTGTGCCGCCCGGCGCCAGAAGGCCCTGCCAGCCTACGAGATAAAAGCCCCTTGCTGTCTCAGCCACCGCCGGCACATCAGGCAGACTTGGTAGACGTTGCGGCGTCAATATCCCAAGCGCCCTGATTTTACCGGCCTCAACCAGAGGGATTCCTGGCGCTAGATCGACAAACATCATGTTGATCTCGCCGGACATGAGATCGGTCAAAGCGGGCGCAGCGCCGCGATAAGGCACGTGGCGCAAGGTGAAACCATTCTCCTTGGCAAAAACTTCGACGCCCAAATGAGTCGGCGTGCCGATACCGGGCGAAGCATAATTCAAAGGTTGGGGGCTGCTCCTCGCCAGATCGATGAAGTCTTGCACAGTCTTCACTTTCAACTGCGGCGACACCACCATGATATTATAGGTATAGGCCATCAGGGTAACCGGCTTAAGATCGCGCCTCGTATCGTAAGGCACATTTTTCGACACAAACGGCACGATGCCCAACGCTGTCGGCGCGAGCAGAAGAGTCTGGCCATCAGGGGCGGCCCGTGCGACGGATGTGTTGCCGATCACACCACCAGCGCCTGTGCGGTTCTCGACAATGACATTGGCCTTGTATTCATTCTGAAGAATTTCTGCCGCCAGCCGTCCAAGTATATCGGTCGTTCCCCCCGGCACAAATGGCACAACGATCGTGACAGGCCCATTGGGCCATTGCTGCGCCTGTGCGGCCCCTGCCGCAATCGCAGAGCCCGCGAAAATTCCGGCAGCGAAAAGCCTTGCGAAAATTGTCATGTTTCCCTCCCGTTTTTTATCTGGACAAAGCGCTCACCACTGGCCGGCTATTCCTGCCTGGGAATATTGGCGTCCTTGACCACGCGCGCGAACCGTTCTCGGTCGGCCCGCCAGACTTTTTCGAAGTCTTCTGGCGACGAGCCCACCGGCACAAGGTCCAGAGCCGCAAGACGGGATTTCATATCGGCAGATTCCAGTGCGCGGCGGCCCTCGGCCACAACACGATCAACAATCTCACCCGGCGTGCCGCGCGGTGCGAAAAGGCCCATCCAGCCCTGCAGATCGAAGTCTTTCACACCTTGCTCTGCAAGAGTCGGCACCTCGGGCATGGTTGGCACACGTTGCAACGTGGAAACGCCAAGCGCCCGCACATTGCCTGATTCCATTTGCGGACGTGCTGCCGGTGCAGGCACCACGGCCAGTTGCACGTCTCCGGTCAACATCGCCTGTAGCAACGGCGCATCTCCACGGAAAGGCACCATCACGATATCTGTGCCGGTCTCGCGCTTGAAGACTTCCATGGTCAGATGCAGCGAGTTTCCGATTCCCGATGAACCATAATTCAGCACGCCCGGCCTGGCCTTTGCCAGCGCCACCAGCTCAGGTAAGGTCTTGACCTCCAGCTTGTTGCTGGAAATCAGCACGTTCGCCAGCGACACGAAATTGGTTACGCGGATAAAGTCCGCATCCGCATCAAACGGCAGTTTGGCGTAAATGGAAGGCGAGATAGCCAGCCCGTTGACCGCGAAGAGGAAAGTATAGCCATCAGGCGGCGATTTCGCGACGGCGTCAGCCCCTGTATTACCACCCGCGCCAGCGCGGTTCTCGACGAGGACGGGTTGCTTCAACAGTTCCTGATATTTGGCGGCCATCAGCCGTGCCACGACATCTGTGGCTCCCCCCGGCGCGAAAGCCACAACCCATTTAATGGGCCGCGCGGGCCAATTGGCGGTCTGCGCCAGGGCTTGACTGGCGAATGTCGAAAAAGCGACGGCGGCAAGGGCTGCTGCTAGGCGAAGTCGCATGAATTCCTCCCGTTTGTCCCAGTGTGCCGGGAAATGGAAGGTTTGTCATCCGTAGGCAGTTATTTCCCGGTGAGCTTGGCTTCCAGCTCTTCGATGCGCTTGGCCAGCTTTTCATTCTCGTCACGGGCGAGGATCGCCATTTCACGGACAGCTTCGAATTCTTCGCGCTTGACCACGTCCATGCCCGACAGGAGCCTTTCCATCTGGGTTTTGACGATTGTTTCGACCTCGCGCCTCGCCCCCTGGGCCATACCAGCGGCGTCTGTCATCAGCTTGGCGAGATCATCGAGAATGCGCGGTCCGGACTGGGCCATGGGACGTCTCCGTTTTGAGCCCCACACATGGCCCTGCGCGAGCAAAAGAGCAAGACGCAGGCTGCTGTGGAACGTTGGCGTTATCGCATATTTTCTCTGGTGCAAAGGCTATGGTATAAGCCACCCAGGGAACCGCGCCGGGGATAACAATGAACGAACACGTCCGCCCACCACAATCCAGCAACCGCCTTCGCGTCATCGATTGCGACATTCATCCGCGTATTGATTCGCCGCTGGAAATGAAGCCCTTTATGGCGTCGCGTGCCTGGGACCTCTGGCAGACTTTTGGCACCCGCAACCGCCATGGCTTCGCCAAGGGACACCCCTATCCCAAATCCCAGCCCGACAATGGCATGCGCCGCGATGCCTACCCGCCAGACGGAACCATGGCCGGATCCAGCCTTTCCTTCATGCAGCAACAATTGCTCGACCCCTATGACGTGGAATTCGGAGTCATGAACCCGCTCTCTCCAAGTGGTCAGGGCGAGATGAACCCCGAACTATCTGCGTCCCTCGCTTGTGCCTCCAACGAATGGCAACTGGAAAAATGGGCGCGTCCGGAACCGCGCCTTAAAGCCTCCATTGTCGTACCCTACGAAGACCCTGCCGCTGCCGTCGCGGAAATCCGGCGCCGCGCGGGCGACAAGCATTTCTGCCAGGTGCTCATGATGAGCCGCACCAACGAAGCGCTGGGCCGCAAGAAATACTGGCCCATCTATGAGGCAGCGGTAGAAGCGGGCTTGCCGATCGGGATCCATGTCTTCGGCTACAGCGGTTGGGCCTCCACCAGCACAGGCTGGTGCTCCTATTATGTGGAAGAAATGACCGAGCACGCAGCCTCCTGCTCAGCCATGGTTACGTCCATGATCATGGAAGGCCTGTTCGAACATCTGCCGGAATTGAAAGTCGTGGTGATTGAATCCGGCTTTGCCTGGATTCCCTCGCTAGGCTGGCGGCTCGATAAAAACTGGAAGCGCCTGAAACAGGAAGTCCCGCATCTGCGCAAGGCGCCCTCCGAATATCTGCGCAAGCACATCTGGGTGACCACACAGCCGATGGAAGAATCCGAGCGCCCGCGCGATGTTATGGACAATATGGACTGGATCGGCTGGGACAAAATCCTCTTCGCCAGCGATTATCCCCATTGGGATTTTGACGATCCCTATTACGCCATTCCCCCCGTCTTCGGAGAGGAAAAACGCCAGATGATCTTTAATGGCAATGCGAAAAAAGTGTTTAACTTCGGATGATGGGTGGGCTGTCATCCTGGTAAGTCGTCTAACGATTTATCGGGGATCGCTGGAAATAGACTCACAAAGATGCCGGAACGGCTACGCCGTCCGCGATGATATACAACGGCGACCTCACACCTTCCCGTAATCGGCAAATTTCTCAATCACCAGCTTCATCTCCGCAGCGCTGAGAATAACTGGCTTCAAGGCAGCCGCCAGAATATCCAAATATTCGCTTGCCAGATTTTCCACCTCCTGCGCCAAGATCCAACCTGCTTCAAGCGAAGTCCCCAAAGCAATGACGCCATGATTAGCGAGCAGGCACGCCTTGCGATCAGTTAGAGCCGCAACGGCATGATCAGCCAGTTCCTGCGTCCCGAAAGTGGCATAATCGGCACAGCGGATATCATGTCCGCCCGCAATTGCGATCATGTAATGAAACGCCGGCAGTGCTTTTCGCGCGCAGGATAAAGCCGTCGCGCGCGGCGAATGATTGTGAATGATTGCACCAATTTCAGGCCGCGCGCGGTAAATCGAGGCGTGGAACCGCCATTCGGAAGACGGCCGGTGCTTGCCTTTCAGCACGTTTCCATCGAGATCGAGATGAACGAGATCGCCGGGTTTCAACCCGGCATAAGGCAGGCCAGCAGGTGTTACCAAGAATCCTTTGTCCGTGCGCTGCGAAACATTGCCGGACTTTGAAGGGGCAAAGCCGCGCCCGTCCATCGCGCAAGCGATGCGGATAATGTCTGCCGCGCTCATGCGGCTTGATCGGGAAAAAGGCTACGCAGCCCCTCGCCAGTCGCCGCGCATACGCCGCGTTCCGTAATGAACCCTGTAACAAGCCGTGCAGGCGTGACATCGAAAGCGGGATTTGCCGCGCTACTGCCCGGCGCGGCGATGCGGAAAGTCTCGATATGCCCCCCCTCTGTCATACCCGTCATATGCGTGACTTCGCGGCCATCCCGTTCCTCGATCGGAATCTCGTGCAAGCCATTCGCAATCGTCCAGTCGATCGTCGATGATGGGAGCGCGACATAAAACGGCACACTATTGTCGCGCGCTGCAAGAGCTTTCAGATAGGTGCCGATCTTGTTGGCCACATCGCCATTGGCGGATACCCTGTCGGTGCCAACAATCACCAGATCAACTTGCCCCTGCTGCATGTAATGACCGCCGGCATTGTCCACAATGACAGTGTGCCGGACACCGTGGCCGCCCAATTCAAACGCGGTCAGCGATGCGCCCTGATTGCGCGGACGGGTTTCATCAACCCATACGTGGATTTCGATGCCTTCATCATGAGCAAGATAGATGGGCGCGAGCGCCGTGCCATAGTCAACTGTCGCCAGCCAGCCTGCATTGCAATGGGTGAGTATATTGACTCGGCCCTTGCGCGCGGCAATTTCACGAATCAACGGCAGCCCATTGAGGCCGATGGCAGTGCACGTTTCGACATCCTCATCACAAATCCGTTGTGCCTCTAACGCTGCTGCCTCCGCCCGTGCATCCGGATCTAGGGGCCGCAGCACCCGCGCCACACGATCTAGCGCCCAGCGCAGATTGATCGCTGTTGGACGCGTGCCTGCAAGGTCACCTAAGGCTGTATCCAGCGCACTGTCCGATCCGTCCACGCACATGGCGAGCACCACGCCCCAGGCTGCGGTAGCTCCTATCAATGGTGCACCGCGCACAATCATGCTGCGGATAGCATGGGCAGCTTCATCGCTTGTGCGCAGCAGAACGGTCTCAAACGCAAACGGCAAGCGGGTCTGATCGATGACACGTACACCATCGGCATCAGGCCAGATCGTGCGATAATGCGTGCCGTTGATCTTCATGAACTAGTGCCCGTCAAAAGACATCAATGTTCTGACTGGTACGCCCAACGCTTCAATTTTCTTGGCCCCACCCAATTCTGGCAGATTGATCACGAAACAGGCCGCAACCACTTCCGCCCCGATGGATTGCAGCAATTTCACCGCCCCTTCAGCGGTGCCTCCCGTGGCGATAAGATCGTCCACAAGGATAACGCGGTCGCCGTTAGCAACAGCATCGCTGTGCACTTCCATCTCATCCACGCCATATTCCAGCGAATAGGCTATGGAAACGGTCGTGTGCGGCAGCTTGCCCTTCTTGCGGATAGGAATGAAACCGGCGGACAATTGATGCGCTACGGCCCCACCCAGAATAAAACCCCGCGCTTCCATACCCGCCACCTTGTCGATCCGCCGGCCGGCCCAGGGCTGCACGAGTTCATCCACCGCGCGGCGAAACGCGCGGGGATTGCCAAGCAAGGTGGTGATGTCGCGAAACATGATTCCGGGCTTGGGATAGTCCGGAATGGTGCGAACAGTTTCTTCCAGTGACGTGAAATTTGGCATTGTGAACCCGTATGGAGATTCTGTGACGGATTTCTGACGGCCCGGCCAGCATCATCCCTGCAGGACAAACAAATCGTCGATCTTCACCTTCTTCTCGATCAGGAACTGGTCTTCGAGATATTGGTTCACAGCATCAAGCGTAGGCCGGTTGACCTCGACGCCATAGGGCCAGGGATCGCCGCCAAACACATCATCGATTTCGTCAAGATCCGCTGTCATCCATGGCAGCATGTAGCGCAATGCGCCGATGTAGCGCATCTTTTCCAGAGCGTGATCTTTGGATTTCACGCAGGCATCGTAGAGGCTCTTGGCGATGAACGGGTGCTTTTCATAGACATCCCGCCGAATGGCGATCAGATGCATGATCGGGAAAATCTTTTTGGTGCGATAAAGATTTTTCTCGACCTCGCGATAATCAGGAAAGAGCCTGACGATGTCCGGGTTAGTCTTGATGGCATTGGGCAACGTCGTGCCAATAATCGCAGAAATATCGCCGCTTTCCAGGAGGTCGCCCAAGGTCTTGCCATCGGGTTTTTTCTCGATGCGCACAGGTTTCACCAGTGGCATGATCGTCGGATTACCGTGCGAACCCTCGCCATTGATGGAGCCCTGCACCCAGGTGATGCCTGAGAGATCTACACCATAATCGCGTTGCAAATGACCCTTGATGAAGATCGCCGCCGTCATCGTGTAGAGCGGCACGCCAATGCGTTTGCCCTCAAGATCCTTGACCGATTTGATATGCTTGCGATTGATGGTGATCATACCGTGACGGAACACACGCGATGGAAACACGGGTATGGCGACAAAGGTCCGGTCGCCCTGCGCATAACGCTGGATGAATTCGGAACAGGAGAATTCGGAGGCATCGAAGGCATTTCCCCCCGCCATCCGGTCAAAAATCTCGCGCGGGGAATCCACACGCACAAAATCAAGATCGATGCCTTCGGGCTTCACGTCTCCGGTGTAGAGCGCCAGCATGCGGTCATAAAGACCTGTCGCAAACGAGAGTTTCAGATTAGCCATATTTCCTCCAAGTGTTCTCAGCCGCCAGTTACGACAGGCGCGATGGATTTGACAATGGAGGCGTCCAGCGCCTCGTAATCGTGATAGCCTATGGTCTGATAAAGTTCGGCCCGCGTCATCATGCGCTGGACCATGCCATGCGTTCCGCCATCGCTGCGAATCGCGGCGTAGAGATCGCGCTGGGCCTTTGCCGCGACGCGCAGTGCGCTGACTGGCCAGATCACCATTTTGTAGCCCATGTCCTGAAATTCGCCGGCCTTAAAGAACGGCGTACGCCCGAACTCCGTCATATTGGCCAGTAGCGGCGCGTCGATGGCCTTGGCAAAAGCCCTGAACATTTTTTCATCTGTCAAGGCCTCCGGAAAAATAGCGTCTGCTCCGGCAGCAAGATATCTTTTGGCCCGGGCAATCGCCCCGTCCATGCCCTCGCTGGCGGCTGCATCTGTACGGGCGATGATATAGAGATGACGGCGGGCGCGGCGGGCCGCAGCAATCTTGGCCGCCATATCATCCGCGCTGGCGAGCTTTTTGTCGTTGAGATGTCCGCATTTCTTCGGCAGCAGCTGGTCCTCGATATGAACCGCCGCCGCGCCCGCGTCCTCGAAGGCACGCACCATATGCATCACGTTCAACGCCTCGCCATAACCGGTGTCGCCATCCACCAGCACGGGCAACCCGGATGAGCGCGCTACCTGCCGGATGAAGAAGCAGGCGTCTTCCACGGTAATGATGCCAAGATCCGGCAGGCCCATGGAAGCGCTCATGGCCGCGCCTGAGAGGTAGAGCGCCGAAAATCCCTCAGCCTTCGCTTGCGCCGCAGCAAGCCCATTATGGGCGCCCGGCATTTGCAGGATTTCCGGCTGCACCAAAAGTGTCCGAAACCGTTCACCTGCAGGTGTATCGCTCGAATTCTGTCCTTCCAGATAGGTCATCGTCCGATCCCCTCCCAGCCTGCGCGAATTCGCAACTTGTCACGGGTGAGGCTGCAATGGCAATGTCTGCCGGAAAACACCCGGGACCGGGACCAACAGGGAGGCAGCGATGCCGGACGATGCATCAAAGGTAACGCCAGAGGATTTCAACCGGGCGGCCAATATGGACGAGCTGTTCGGCTTGCTCGACAAGATCGGTGTGAACAATGGCTGGGCCAAGAAAACGCCCTCGCTCTGGCCACTGCCGAACAAGGATTTCGTACCAGCCCATTGGCGCTACACTCAGGCCAAAGCCGCGCTCGACGCCGCCGGACGCTTCGTCAATACCGAGCTGGCCGAACGGCGCAATCTCATCATGTACAACCCCATCGAAGGCAATGATTATGCGACGGTGAAGACGCTGATCTCGGCCTATCAGATGGTCAAGGCGGGCGAGACAGCAAAATCGCATCGCCATTCTGCCAATGCTCTGCGCCTCGTGCTCGATTCCAAGCCGGACATGTTCACCATCGTCGACGGCAAGAAAATTCCCATGGAGCCCGGCGACGTACTGCTGACGCCCAACTGGTCCTGGCATGCCCATGCCAACGAGAGCATTGCCGACGCCTATTGGATGGATGTTCTCGACGTGCCAACAGTGCACCTGCTGGGCCCCATGTTTTTTGAACATCATCCCGACGGGATCGAAAAGGCCGAAGAGATCGCTGACGATACGCCCATGCGCTTCCCCTGGAAAGTGACACAGGCCCGCCTCGACGCAGCGCCGGATGCCGCGCCGGGCCGCCGCGAGATTTCACTCGAACCTTTCATGGACACCACTGCGCTTGAAGTCATCCGGCTCGAGGCCGGCGCTTCCATGCAGGTCGAACCCAGCACTTTGAGCGCGATCTACGCGATCATGGATGGGACTGGCACAGCCGTCATTGATGGCAAGAGTTTCGATTGGGCCCGTGGTGACGCCCTCGCCGTGCCCGCATCCACGCAACACGTGTGGACTGCCAAGGAGCGCTGCCACCTGCTACGCGCCAGCGACCGGCCCTTGCTTCAAAAGCTGAACTGGCTGAAACCAGTCCCGGTGAGGGCATGAGATTGGAGCGCGAACCTCCCGGTCCGCAGTTGACAAAGTAAGTGCGGACCAGAAGTCCACTCACCAACAAATCACACAAGAGGAAACGCATCATATGACTGGCAAGGATCAATCTGCACTCGACAAAGTCATCGGCGAACTCGTCGCCGCCAATCGTATTCTCGGCAATGAAGGCGTGTGCGACGCTTACGGCCACATCAGCCATCGCCATCCCCATGACCCCACGAAATTCCTGCTGTCGCGTTCGCGCAGCCCCGAACTCGTGGAGCCGGAGGACATCATGACCTTCGACTTTCAGGGCAATCCTCAGGATGGCCGTACCGATCCCATGTATTACGAACGCTTCATTCACTGCGGCATCTACGAAGCCAATCCGGACGTGAATTGTGTCGTCCATTCCCATGCACGCGGTGTGCTGGCGTTCACAATTTCAGATGTAAAGCTGGTGCCCGTTGTACACACCGGCGCCTCCTGCGGATGCGAAATGCCGGTCTGGGATATCGAAGACAAGTTCGGCGCAACCAATCTTCTGGTCGCCAATGTGGATCAGGGCCGCGATCTCGCCAAGACATTGGGCAAGAACCGCGTCGCGCTGATGCGCGGCCACGGCTTTGCCGCTGCAGGCCGGACGCTTTCCGAAGCTCTGCGCATCTCCATTTATCTACCCCAGAACGCACAAACGCAGATGGAAGCCATGTTGCTGGGCGGCAGGTTCAAGGCGCTGACCGCAGGCGAGATGGAAGTGCGCGCGGCCGCAGGCCCCGATGGCAGCGACATCGCCCGCGCCATGCAATACTGGGCGCGCCGCGCCAATTGCGAGCATTTCCTGACCTACAAGAAGAGCGTGTAAGAAAAAATGGTTGCTCTCTCTGTATGCTGGGAGAACAACCCTTACCGATTGGATGCTATGATGCCCAAACAGATATATTGCTCTTTTCTCGCTATAACTCTGCTGGCGGCATCAGGCGTCTCGTCCCATGCGCAATCTATAGCCGATTTTTATCGTGGCAAAACCGCCACGATGATGATCGGCGTTAGCGCAGGTGGCGAATATGATTTGCAGGCACGGCTGATCGCCCGGCATATCGGCAAGTATATTCCCGGAAACCCCACGTTCATCGCGCAGAACATGACAGGTGCAGGCGGCATCATCATGGCCTCCCACCTTTATGGAATTGCGCCGCAGGACGGATCAGTCGTGGGCGTTATCCAAAACGGATTTCCGGCGATGCAGGCGATCGGCAAGCGCAAGGTCGCATTTGAATCGGCCAGATTTCACTGGATTGGCTCCATCAATTCCACCGTGGAAACCATGGCGCTGTGGAAGACCGCCGGTGCGAAAAATGTCGACGAAGCCCGGCAAAAGGAAATCCCCATTGGTTCGGTCGGCAACGCCAACATCACCTATGGCTTTCCGATGCTGATGAACGAATTCGCAGGCACGAAATTCAAGATGGTGATCGGCTATCGCGGCGGCAACGACATCAACCTCGCCATGGAGCGCGGTGAAGTCGGCGGCCGCAACAACACCTGGTCGAGCTGGAAATCAACCCGCAGCGATTGGCTGAAGAACAAGGATATCTATATCCTCGCCTATGGCGGACCAACCCCGCCCGACATCGGCGATGTCCCTTCGCTGGAAAGCCTCGCCAAAACTGAAGAAGAACGCATGGTCATGCGGCTTGTCCTATCCGGCACCAATTTCGGCCGCCCCATGGTCGTGCCACCTGGCGTGCCGATGGATCGGGTCACCGCCATTCGCAAGGCTTTTCTCGACATGACGAAAGACCCTGCTTTCATCAAGGAAGCCGAGACGATGAAAATAGACATCGATCCGCAACGCGGCGAGGACATGGAAAAGATCATCCGCGAAATCATGGCTTACCCCGACAGCGTCAAGGCGCGTGCAGCCGATTTTGTGGAATGACTTGAGAACTGGAACAAGAATCATGAAAGTTGTCGTTTATGCGCAAGGCGTGCGCTCGGAAGTCGTCAATCTGATCACCGGCTCAGGTCAGGGCGATATTATAGCCGCCAAGGCAACGGAAATTGAAGCCGCTCTCGCCGATGCCGATGGTCTGGTGTTGCAGGATTTTGTGTGGACACCGGAACTTCTGGCGATCACACAGAAGTCGCCCAAGCTGAAATGGATCCAGCTGCTCACCTCGGGCTACGACCGTATGACGCAATATGGCGTGCCCAGGGACGTCACCATCTGTAATGCGCGCGGGGCATTTTCCCATTCGGTCGCAGTCCATGCCGTTGGCCTTTATCTCGCGCTGCTGCGCGGCGTGCCAACGATTCTGACCCAACAAAAAGAAAGTTCCTGGCAACGCGATTTCGCCAATGTTCTGGCCGTGCCCGCTGAATCCAGTGTCGTCATTCTCGGCTTTGGCTCGATTGGTCAGGAGATCGCCCGATTGCTGAAACCCTTTGGCCCTCACATTACAGGCGTCACCCGTTCCGGTGCGCCACATGCGCTCGCTGACAAGATGGTCAGGGCGTCAGAGGCTCAAGGCGCGCTGCAAAATGCCGACGCCATCTTTCTCTCCATGCCACTGGACGGCGCAACGCGCCATGCCATCGGGACCGAACAGCTCAAGAGCTACAAGCGCAACGCTGTACTGATTAACGTCGGCCGCGGCGGATTGTGGGATCAGAACGCGCTCGCACAGGGCCTGCATGACGGCCTGATTGCAGGTGCGGCAACCGACGTCACTGATCCCGAACCATTGCCTGCAGATCACCCCCTCTGGACCGCGCCCAATTTTATCCTCTCTCCGCATGTATCGGGGGCATCGGGCGAAGTTGGCTACAAATCCCAGGCCGGTATCGCAATCGACAATATCGCGCGTTACCGGCGCGGCGAAAAACTCGAGAACATCGTCACCGTGTAGAGACTGATCATGCGCATCGCCAAACTCGAAACCTTTCACGCAGATGGCGGCTGGCGCGTCTGGTCGTTCCTGAAAATCACAACGGACGACAGCCTCACCGGCTGGTGCGAATATAATGAAGGCTTTGGCGCCGGCGGCGTAACCGAGCTCATCGCAAAATTTACGCCCATCGTCACAGGCATGGACCCGCGCGCAGTGGGCCGCATCTCCACACAGTTGCGCGCCCTCACAAGACTCGCAACCGGCGGGCTTAACCATCAGGCCATTGCCGCAATCGAAAACGCCTGCCTCGACATCAAGGGCAAGGCCGCCGGTGTCCCGGTTTATGCATTGTTCGGCGGGCCTTTTCGCGAAAAGCTGCCGGTCTATTGGTCCCATTGCGCGAGCTTCCGCGTATGGCGGCGAGACTTCTTCGAGCAAAAGCTTGGAATGAAACCGATCCGCACGCTCGACGATGTCAAGGCGCTGGGGCGCGAAGCCGTTGAGCGCGGATTTACCGCCATCAAGACCAACCCGCTCAATCTCTGGCCCCATTCAAAGTCATTCAATTCAGGCTTCCGCATGGCACCTGACATGCTGGAACGCCACCCCAGCGATTTCGCTATTTCCGAAATGCGCGAAGTGCTCGCCGCTTTTCGCGAAGGCGTAGGGCCGCACACCGGCATCATGTTCGATCTCAACTTCAACCAGCGCCCCGAAGGGTTTTTGCGCATTGCCCGGGCGCTTGAAGAATACAATCTGCAATGGCTGGAAATTGATATTCACGATGCCGATGCATTGGGATATATCCGCTCACAGGTAAAAACTCCCATCGCCTCGCTTGAAGCCGTGCACGGCATGGCCGCCTATCGCCCCTTCTTTGAAAAGCGCGCTGTTGATGTCGCTGTTGTCGACGTGCCCTGGAATGGTCTTTGGGAATCGACACGCATCGCAACATTGGCGGACGCCTATGAAGTCGATTGCGCGCCTCATAATTTTTATGGCGACCTCGCCAGCATTATGAGCGCCCATTTCTGCGCCGCCATTCCGAACTTCCGCATCATGGAGCTGGAAGTCGACGATGTCCCGTGGAAGAGCGAATTCGTATCAGTGCCACCAGTCGTGGAGAAAGGCCTGTTCCATGTGCCAACCGGCCCAGGCTGGGGCACGGATGTGAACGAAGAAGCTTTGAAGAAATACGTGGTGAAGAAATAGATAGTCCTCAACTAAGAGGGCGGCACACCGGAGACAGATCATGATCAAGCTGGGCCTCTGGACACCTCTGCCGCACACCATCAGGCCGGAGCCTGAGATTGATCTTGCGCTCAGCGATCTGAAGACGCGGGGCCAGGGGCTCGCCCAGGACCGTTCATTTCAGTTTGCGCTGAAAGCTGTAAAAGAAGCGGAGGATATGGGCTTTGACATTACGCTTGTTGCAGAGCGGCTCGTTGCAGCAGACCTCGAAGCCTGGGTCGTTTCCTCCGCACTGGCTGTCCTGACAGCCAAAATCGAGATCATGACAGCCGTTCATCCCGGCATCATCAATCCGCAACTGGCAGCGAAAATGGGTGCGTCGCTGGATCGTCTGACAGGCGGGCGTTTTGCGATCAACGTGGTGCCGGGCCGCCGCACGCATGAGTTCGATCTCTATGGCAACGGCGGCTGGGTCGAAAAGGGCCAGGATCACTACAAGCGTGTGGACGAATTCATCCGTGTCTTGAAATCCATGTGGACCGAAGATGATTTCTCGTTTGATGGTCAGTTTTATCACGCCACAAAAGGCTCGATGCTGACCAAATCAATACGCGAACCTCACCCTCCTATCTATGCGGCCAGCGGCGCAGATGAAGGGATGGAAATCATCGCCCGCGAATGCGCTCTCTGGTTTGTTTCATATGGCGACGGCATCGATGCGTATGAAGAAAATGTCGCCCATATTGCGCGTGATATAACCATCATGAAAACTCGGGCAGCACGGTACGATCGCGATATAGGTTTTGGTATATCGACGCTGATCGCCTGTTCGGATGACCCATCAGCGCTAATCGAAGATGCCCGGCGGTTTGCGCAGGATCCCCTGCACAATGTGCCCATCAAGGCGCTAGGCGCGGGTCTAATCGGAACGCCGCAGCTCATAGCGGACCGCATACGCCGCTATGAGGATATGGGGATGAGCTTGCTGATGCTGCAATTCCATCCGTTCATGGATGGACTGCGCACCTTTGCCGACCGCGTCATGCCGCTTCTGAAATAGAGCGTTTGCAGGACCATGGATTCCGGTTTTCCGTCCGCCAACTCGGATAAACCAAGTGCTATGGCTCAGGCCGCGGTTTTCAGCACATTCTCGATACTGGCCTTCAACGCTGACGGGCGCATCGGCTTGACGATCAACCGGACTGCGCCGAGGTCTTTGGCCGAACTCATGACCTTCCAGTCGCCGTCCATCGTCAGGAAGACCACCGGTGGTGCCTCTTCGCCGAATTCTTCGCGCAAATGTTCGAGGAGCTCTGCGCCGCCCTTGGGCTGCATGTGCCAGTCTGACAGAACCCATGCGTATTTCCGGTCGCGAATTTTCGCCAGGGCCTCGTTGCCATCGCAAGCTTCGTCAACGTAGAAAAAGCCCAGTTGATTCAAGCAGCCCTTGATGACTTGACGCATGGAGGCCACGTCGTCGACGACGAGGATGACCTCGTCCCGCTTGTAGCTCATGATATGGTTTCCCTTGCTTAACTTTTTACGCGTCCCGATACCGGCAATACGCGCAGATCGTGAAAGAGCTTATGAAATGAAAGGTAAAATTTGATATTTCCCTTACGGAAGCGACCTTGAGGCCGCTTCCGTCCCGCCATGGTTAATGTATCCTAACAATTGGCGGCAGGATAACAGCCTGTTTATGAATGAACATCAGGCAGCCACCCCCTGTAATATGGTGTCGGCGATGCCATGGAACGCGTCAACCGCCTCCCACATCACCCAATGCCCGGCTCCTGAAATGATATGAGATTGTGTATCGGGACGCAGCCCATGCAACAATTCATGTTGGGCCGCAACGCTGGGCGTAGCCGTCGGATCTTGATCGCCCGATACGGCATACATTTTCAGATCGAGCCCCTTCAGGATCGATGTATCCAAGGTATCAATAAAAGTAGGCACTCGCAGCCGCGCCTGATCGAGATCACTGCGATAGACCTGCAGAGTCAGATCATCGGCCGATTCCGGATGGGCCAACATCAGCGCCCCCAGATTGTTGCGAAGAATCGCGTCCCGTTCGGCGCGATCCTCCACACCGCGCCAGCGCTTGAGCCGGTCTTGCGGTGAATACTGCATGATACCCACCAAATGCCCATGCACCAGCGTAAGACTGCGCGCTTGGGCTTTAGACGCCTTGATCACCCATGGCGCCATGAAAGATCCCAGTGAAAACCCCATGATATCGTAGGTCTTCGCAGGCCCCAGAACCTGATCCAGCCCCGAGCCCATAATGACTCCGAGCGTCGCGAAACTCACGGGCTGCCCTGGATCGTCAGAATCTCCGTAGCCGGGCATATCGGCTACAATGACCCGGCGAGATTGCGCGAAATGTTCGATGTTGCGAAGCCAATGTTTCCAGGAGCCGGATCCTCCGTGCAACAGCACCAGCGGCTCACCCTCACCCCAGATGCGCCAGACCATAGTGCCTTCGCCACAGGGCGTTTCCACGCGGCGCGCCTTGCCTTCGATGGCGGCGACAATGGCGGCTGGATTTTGCATCATGGGCAGCATCCCTTTCAGTTCAGTGAGGCAGGCGTGTTGACAGACATGGGACTCCGGCACTTCACTGCAAAGGCTGGCGCAAGACCGGCCGGCTGCACGCCGCACACAGGGAGATTGCCATGCTTACCAGCACTGACCGCATTGTCACAACCCATGCTGGCGCCTTGCCGCGTTCCGCAGAATTGCGGCAGCTCGTTTTTGCCCGCGCCGCCGGAAGCGCCCATGACTCTGCTGAACTCAAGGCAAAACTTGCTGCGGAAACCGCTGCCTCAGTAGACAAGCAATTGGCGATTGGCATTGATAGTATCAATGACGGCGAGGTAGGCAAGACCAATTTCACCAGCTACTGCGCCGAGCGCATCTCGGGCCATCAGGAACGGATTTATGTTCATGGCAAAAGTCCGCAACCCCTCAACATCGCGGCGCGCGATGCACGCAAATACAAGGCCTATTTTGAATCGGGCAAGGGTGGATTCGCCAATCTGAATCTACCCAGAGCCCAGAGCTTTTGCGTTGAACCCTTGCACTTCACCGGACAGGCGGCTCTGGCCGAAGACATCGCTCATTTCAAAGCTGCGCTGACGGGCAAGAATGCGCCGGAAGCCTATTTGCCGGCCAATACGCCGGGCACAATGGAGCACTGGCTCTATAATGATTATTATAAAACCACGGAAGAATTTCTGTTCGCTATCGCCGAATGCCTGCGCGAGGAATATGAAGCCATCGTGAATGCAGGCTTTCTGCTGCAAATTGACGATCCAGATCTGCCTGATGGCTGGCTGATGTTTACTGACATGACGGTTGCCGAATATCAGACATATGCGCGCCTGCGGATTGATGCGCTCAATCACGCCCTGCGTAATATCCCGCCGGAAAAAGTTCGTCTGCACGTGTGCTGGGGTTCGTTTCATGGCCCGCACAATGAGGACATTCCCCTCAGGGATATTGCGAATTTGATCTTTTCCGTCCGCGCAAAAGCCTTCTCGATCGAAGCTTCGAATCCGGCGCATGAACATGAGTGGCGTGTATTTGAGGACGTAAGACTGCCCGAAGGCTCAGTCCTGATACCTGGCGTTGTCGGACATTGCACAGACTTTATCGAGCATCCCGAATTGGTTGCGCAACGCATCGTCCGTTACGCCAATCTGGTGGGAAAAGAAAACGTGATTGCCGGCACCGATTGCGGCCTTGCGCCACGCGTGGGGCATCCCAGCATCGTCTGGGGCAAGCTGGAAGCGCTGGCCGCTGGTGCGAAGATTGCTACAATGCAGCTGTGGGGGCGGTGAGGGGTAAACACTCAAAACATTGTTTTTGCGAATAAATAATGCCAGACTAAGGCTGCTTGTATAGAACGTGCTCTGCGTGCAGGCCCCCGGAGCATTAAGCAATGGAGAATGACATGGCGCTTAGCAGATTCATCATCGAACGTGATATCCCTGCAGTTGGAACATTTGACCGTGAGGCGCTCCGTGGCGCTGCCGCCAAGTCAAACTCTGTCCTGAAGGAACTCGGTCCCGATATTCAATGGGTCGAGAGCTATGTCGCTGACAACAAGACGTTCTGTGTGTACCTCGCAAAAGATGAAGCCATTATCAAGAAACATGCTGAAATCAGCGGATTTCCGGCGACAAAAATAACCGAAGTCAAAAAGATGATCGATCCGACGACTGCAGCAGCTTAACATAAAGACGCTTCAACATTCTCGGATTATCGCGCCTTGTATTTCAGGCGCGATAATTTTTATTAGATTTGTCTTCAGGCTTCAAATTTCAAGGACAACGTAATCATTTTCAACAGTCACCGGAAACGTCTCTGCCACAAGCTCTTCCGCCAATTCGCCGCCGTGCTCCACATGCACATCGTAAAGCCGCACACGCATCTTTTGTGGATCGCATTGCGAACGGCCCGTGCGCACGTCAAATTCCCAGCCGTGCCAGGGGCAGCGGATAATCTCGCCATCGCGCGTCCATTCATAGGCCCCAGGCTCTTTGGCGATCACCAGGCCCGTCAGCTTGCCTGCGCAGAGCGAGCCGCCTTCATGCGGGCAGCGGTCATTCAGCGCAAAAAATTCGCCACGCACGTTGAACACGGTTATCTTGCGCTCTTCGGCTTCCACCAGTCGGCGTGTGCCCGGCGGAAAATCGGCGACGGCGGCTACCACATGTTTAGCCATGGCGTCAGCCTCCCAGCCGTGAATAGGTGGCCAGCGGATTATCACGCATGATTTTTTTATGCAGCGCCGTGGGTATGCCCTTGGGCATGACATCGTCGCCATCAAACTGCCAGTGCGGAAAATCCGATGCGTAAAGCAGGAAATCATCCGACTGGATCTGGTCGATGACTTTCTCGATCACCGACAAATCTTCCGGCCCGTCCAGCGGCTGCACGGTCATGCGCACATGATCGCGGATAATGTCCCCAGGCGGCCTGTCGATCCAGGGGACTTCACGCCGCACGCCGCGCCAGAATTTTGACAATCGCCAGATGAAACCAGGCAGCCATGTCACTCCGGATTCAATCAGCACTACTTTCAGGCTGGGAAACTTGACGAACACGCCTTCAGTCACAAGGCTTGCGAGTTGCGCCTGAAATCCGAGCGATTGCGCGGAATAATCCTCCACATAATATGTGGTCCAGCCTAGCGACGTCACGGGATGGCGATAGGACGAGCCAGCATGTATGCCGATGGGCAGCCCGTGCTTTTCCGCGGCTCGAAAAATCGGCCAGAACTGCCGCTTGCCCAACGGCGCTTCGCCATTGGCGAGCACCAGCACCTGAACAAACTGGCGATTGGGCGCGAGCCGCTCGATCTCATCCACGCAGGCCTCGATATCCTGCAACGGCAGGATGATCGAGGACGCAAGCCGCGCGTCCTTCGCCAGCCATTCCTGCGCAATCCAGTCGTTGAGCGCGCGGGTGAAGGCAATCGCCATATCGGTATTGTGAACAAGCTGGACGCCGTAATTGCAATTAAGGATCGCGCGCTCCGCGCCCCATTTGTCAAACACCTGCGAGGTCAGGCCAGCAAAATCCAGCCCTGCCTTTTTCAGATCGGGCCGCGCGGTCAGCGGTGAGTTCGGCGGATAGGAAATGGATTCCAGCGAGGCAATGCCGCGATCGACAACCTGCTCCTGCCAATTGGCGTCCAGCCAGGGCATGAGGACTTTCGTCCCGGGAACAGCGGGATGAACGTCGCAATCAATAGGCTTCAAGGTTTCGGCTCCCCGGATGTTTTGTTGCGCGCACCATAATGGAAACGCCCGGCAATGCCCAAGGCAGAAATGTCGCGGGGAGGTCTCTCAACCCGTGGTTCCCAAGCAGCAGAAATAACCTGCCTGACTGGAGCGCGGGCCTCTGGCCCGCTGTTGCAAAAGATGTGGAACTGGAGCGCCACGCTCCCTGCGCGAATAGCTCCGCCGTGCGCACGCACGCGAGACATGAGGGCCCCGGGACGCTGGTTCGCCGTGAATGGGGTAGTAGGGTGCTGGCTTGCCAGCGTCCCGTAGTTCCGGCTTTTTTCGGTTCCTGCCAAACCACTTGCCGCTGCAGTCATAGTGCTGGGCGTTGGGAATCCAGAAAGGCCCTTGCGTTCCTTTCCATCCTGGCAGGCCGCTCCGGGATGCTTGCTCCCGGTAAGAGCAAGTCGCAGAGGCCGTGCCCCGCCCGCCAATATGACCGCTCATGATCGGCCCCTCATTGCGCAGGGATGAGCGCTTTTAGAACAACATAGGAACATTTGTCAAGAAGAATTTTCTACATATTATGAAATATTTCCTATCAAACGGGAGAATGGCCGGCCCCGCCCGTTGACTTGAACACCTCGCTGGATGAACGTTCGCTCGCAGACTTCAGGGAGGGAAAATTGGTCAAAATTGCCAACATCATGCACGGCGCAGGCGCCGCGCTCGCCATTTCGCTGATCGCAGCCAATCCGCTCGCCGCCCAATCGGCCGCCTGGGACAATGTCGTCGCGGAAGCGAAAAAAGAGGGCAAGCTCACCATCTACAATGGCACCAATTATCGCGTGGTGCGCATGGTGGCGGCGGAATTCACCAAAAAATACGGCATCCGCGTCGATGTGCTGGACGCCCGCACCACCGAGATCCGCGAGCGCATCCGCGTCGAGCAGGCCACAAACCGCACCGTCGCGAGCCTGAGTTTCAGCGGCTGGACAACCCTGTCCACCCAGCAGGCCGAAGGCGTCTGGCGTAAAGTGGACGCAATTCCCAACGTCGCGAAATTGCAGGATCCCCTTAAATCCAATGGCATGCTTGTGCCCGCAGTCACTGGCAGTTTCGCCATCGCGATCAACACCAGTCTCGTCAAGCCGGAAGACGAACCCAAAAGCTGGCACGACCTTGCCGACCCCAAATGGAAAGGCAAAATCCTCTCCGATGATCCACGCGCGGCCGGCGCAGGCAATGTCTGGTTTGAAGCGACCTACAATGCCTTCGGCCCGGGCTTTCATGAAAAGATCAACGCACAGGGTCCCGTGTTCAGCCGCGTGTTTCCTGAAAACCAGCGACGGCTGGCGCGTGGCGAATTTGCGCTTTACATTCCCTTCGCGATTTCCGAAATCGCGGGCCTGCGCGGCCTGCCCGTAAAAGCTATCATCCCCGTGGAAGGCGCGCCCTATGTCCCCTTTGCCTGGGGCATGCTGCACGATGCGCCCGCGCCCAATGCAGGCCACCTCTTCATCAACTACAGCCTGGAGGACGAGGCGCAGGCCGTCTTCGCCAGCGAGGGCTTCACTCCCGCCATCCCCGCCGCCCGCGAAAAAGTACCCGCGGACGTCAAGCCGCTTGTCAACGCCAAACTGCTGGGTACAACCACGGTCGGCAAGCTCGATGAAATGGTGAAGGCCGCACAGGCTCTGTATAAATAAACAAGCTCTTGATGAGGAAACGCAGCAATGATCGATATCTACACCCACATTTTTCCTGATAAATTCTATGAGGAACTCACCAAGACCTCGCCGAAACTCGGCAATATCGGCCAGCGACTGCGCGGCGTGAAACCGCTGTTCGATCTCGATATCCGCTTTCGCGACATGGACAAGATCGGCCCGGACTACCGGCAGGTCATTTCGCTTCCCAACCCGCCCATCGAGGACATTGCCTCGCCTGCGGACGGCGCACGTCTCGCCATGGTCGCCAACGACGCCATGGCCGAACTGTGTGCGAAGCATCCGGACCGTTTCCCCGCCTTTGCCGCCGCCTGCTGCATGACCGACGTGGACGCGTCTCTGAAAGAAATCGACCGCGCTATCAACCAGCTCGGCGCGCGCGGTGTGCAGACATTTACGAACATCAAGGGCAAACCGCTCGACCTGCCGGAATTCGAACCCTTCTTCGCGGCGATGGCCAGGCACGATCTACCCATCTGGATGCATCCGGCCCGCACCGCGGAAGATTTTGCCGATTACACCACCGAGAAAAAATCCCGTTACGAAATGTGGTGGTGTTTCGGCTGGCCCTATGAAACCTCTGTCGCCATGTCGCGTATCGTTTTCAATGGCACTTATGATCGCTATCCTAATCTCAGCATCATCACCCACCATTGCGGCGGCATGATCCCCTATTACGACGGCCGCGTTGGCCCCGGTCTCAATGTGCTGGGCTCACGCACCATGGATGAGGATTATTCTGGTGTGCTGAAAGGCCTGAGGAAGCCGCATCTGGAATATTTCAAGCAATTCTACGGCGACACCGCCATGTTTGGCGCCAGCAACGGCCTGCACAGCGGCTATAAATTCTTCGGCGCAGACCACGTAGTTTTCTCCACGGATTCGCCGCTGGGACCGGTGGCTGAATCCCTGAAAGCCATCGACGCGCTGGAGCTTTCACCCGCAGACAAGAAGAAAGTGATGTCCGGCAATGCCGAGCGGATCTTGAAGCTGAAGGCAAGCTGAGAGCGGTCAAATAATGTCATCCCGGAAAATCGTGCAAGGATTTATCCGGGACCTCCCGCCGCATCCAACCCAACAATCCCGGCTCTGCGCTTTGCTTGGCCGGGATGACGTGGCAGGCCGGAAGGTCACATCCGGAACAACCGCAGTATTTCCGCCTGCCCGCCAACCATGCTAACCACACCTTGAAGCGCCCCACCGGCGCGCCAGCTTTGACTCATCTCCAAGGAGCCCGCCATGAACGAAGTCGTAAACCCGCACAAGTCGCAGCAACATTCCCGCCCGTGGAATGGCCGATATGAAGACGCAGCGCTGGTCAGCGGCCTCGGGAAATTCACCGCCGATGTGCAAGATTCTGCGCTTTCGGCGTTTTTCGTGCGCTCCCCCCATGCCCGCGCCAAAATCAAAAGTATTGATGTGTCCGCAGCCAAGGCCGCTAGCGGCGTCGTCGCGGTGCTGACGGCCAAGGATATGGAAGCAGCAGGCCTCGGCTCGGTCTCCGGCTCTATCCCCTTCCCCGGCCGCGATGGCAAAATGCCCGTGAGCCCCTTCCGTCCGGCGCTGGCAGGCACGCTGGTGATGCATGTCGGCGAGGCCGTGGCGCTCGTCATTGCAAAGACCGCCCGCGCCGCCGAAGACGCCGGTGATCTCGTAAATGTCGATTACGACGTGCTCGAACCCGTCATCGATCTGGACAAGGCCAAATCCGGCAACGTGCAATTGTGGCCTGACGCTCCCGGCAACCTGACACTCGATTGGACGTCGCCCACCGATCCTGATGGCGCGAAACGCAACGCAACGGATGCCGCCTTCAAGGCTGCAAAACATCATGTCGCCATCGACGTCATGAACCAGCGCATTTCCGCCGTTGCGATGGAGCCGCGCGCCGCGCTTGCAAGTTATGACAAGGACAGCGACAGCTACACTATCCACACCGGCACCCAGGGCACGATGGGCGTGAAAGCGCAAATCGCCATGGCCATGAAAGTGGACATGCCGAAAATCCGCGTGCTCTCGACAGATGTCGGTGGCGGCTTTGGCATGAAGGCTTCAATCTATGCCGAATATCCGGCGTTGCTCGCTGCAGCCAAGATCACCGGCCAGAAGGTGCAATGGACCGCCACGCGCACGGAATCCTTCCTCACCGACAATCAGGCCCGCGATTCCCGCTGGCATGTCGAACTCGCGTTCGACGATGACGGCAAATTCCGCGCGTTGAAAATAGACGGCGACCAGAATGTCGGCGCCTACATGACCGGCGTGGCCGTGCTGATCCCCACCATTCACATCGCTGGCTGCATGCCGAGCGTCTATGACATCCCCAATGTTGTCGTGGATTCCCGCTGCTATTTCTCCAACACTGTGCCCACCGGCCCCTATCGCGGCGCCGGCCGTCCAGAAGCGAACTTCCTGCTGGAACGCGTGATTGACGCTGCCGCGAAAAAGCTCGGCATGGACCCGGCCGAAATTCGCATCCGCAATCTCATCCAGCCCTCGCAAATGCCCTATCCGACGACGCTCGGCCCTGCCTACGACAGCGGCGACTTCCCCATGATTTTTGAATCGGCAATGAAAGCTGCCGATTACAAGGGCTTTGCCGCCCGCAAGGAAGCCTCGAAAAAGAATGGCAAGTTGCGCGGCATCGGCGTCTGCGGCTTCCTGGAAATTTCGGGTGGCCATTATCATGAGCCCGCGCGCCTGCTCTTCAAGGGCGGCAAGATCGAAGTCGGCATCGGCCCCGTGCCACAGGGACAGGGCCATATCACCGTCTTCAAGCAGATGGTGTCCAAGCGCCTTGGTATTTCCGACGATCAGATCGAAGTCCAATTCGGCGACAGTGCGAAGGATGTTCCCGGCTTTGGCGCGGTGGCTTCCCGCACGGCGATGCTGACCGGCAGCGCCGTCGCTATCGGCGTCGATAAGATGCTCGAAAAAGCCTATGCGGTGGCGCAAACCCTGCTGCAGGCTGGTGAAGGCGAAGTCAGCTATCACGATGGCCTCTTCGAGCGCAAAGGCACGGGGCAGACGATTGGCTTGTTCGATGTCGCCGCCCGTGCGGAAGAAATGAAAAAACAGGGCGCAATAGCGGAAAGCCTCGACACCGAATCAAACGCCGATACGGGCCCCTCCTTCCCCAACGGCTGTCACATTGCCGAAGTGGAGATTGATCCCGGCACCGGTGAGACTGTCGTTGTCGCCTATACCGCCGTTGGCGATACCGGCATTGTTCTCAACGAGCGTATCGTCGAAGGACAGGTGCAGGGTGGCGTCGTGCAGGGCATTGGTCAGGCGCTGGGCGAATACAGCCAGTACGACAACGACAGCGGCCAGTCTGTCGCAGCCAGTTTCATGGATTACACCATGCCGCGCGCCCACAACGTGCCGATGCTGAACGTCATCCACCACCCCGTGCCCTGCAAGACAAACTATGTCGGAGCCAAAGGCACTGGGGAAGCCGGCACAACCGCCGCGCCGCCGGTCATTGTCAGCGCAGTAGAAAACGCGATTTCAGACAAATTCCTGAACCTGCAGATGCCCGTGACGCCGCAGAAAGTGTGGAAAGCGTTGCAGGGCTGAGAAGGCTGGTCATCCCGGAAAATCGCGCAGCGATTTATCCGGGACCTTTTTGTTATCGCAAGATGCGGCAGACGGTCCCGGATAAAATGCTTCGCATTTTTCCGGGATGACGGCCCGCTACTTCCGCATCAGGTGATAACTCAAATCTCCCGGATTGGTCAGGTCAGGCACCGTCCAGCCGTTGAGATCATATTCGCTCATGCATTGCTCGGCGAAACCCTTGAAGCGATCAGCATCGCCCGACGCCATCGCCCCGAACAGACAATAGCGGCGAATTTCTTCGGTTGAGCCCCCGTAGTTGATTTCATAAAGCTCATGCCGCCCGCCAAATTCCGTACCGAGCGTATCCCACAACAGCTTCATCAACTTCACGCGTTCTTCAGCCTTGTAGCCATTGGAGCCGCGCAGATATTTGTCGAGATAGGGTCTGATTTCTTCATTCTGGAAATCGCGCGCATGAGAATTAAGATAAATCAGGCCCGAAGCCACAGTCTGCTCGATGATATATTTCACCTTGGTGTAGGCCATGGTGGCGATGATGTGATAGGCGCTGCCCGGATTCATATTCGGCAGAACAAAATCTTTGATCCACGGTTTGGGATCCCTGACCATCGCATCGCTCAACGCCCAGAACAGATTGCGCCAGGCGATGACCTCTCCAACATTCGCCTGCACCCCGCGAAAATCCTTCGTGCCTGAGGCTTCCACCGCCTTGAGCAACAACCCGGCAATAAAGTCGAGTTTGACAGCCAGACGTGTGCACCCATGCACGACAAAGCGTGGCAGAAAACCCGTGCGCGGGAAGAAATTATTCGCCTTCTCCACATCGCCATAAACAAACACGTTCTCCCAGGGGATGAGCACCTTGTCCATGATGAAAACCGCGTCATTTTCATCGACGCGGCTCGACAGCGGATAATCGAAAGGCGAGCCCATTGCAGTAGATGTCATCTCATAGGATGTGCGGCAGATGAATTTTACGCCAGGCGCATTGGTCGGCACCATGAACACGGTGGCGAATTTCTTGTCCTGCACAGGCAGCAGGCCGTGATGCGCAACAAAGGTGTAATTGGTCAGCACAGAACCCGTCGCGACCACCTTTGCGCCAGATACAATGAGGCCAGCATCGGTCTCGCGTTCCACATGGCAACAGACATCCGACACTTCATTCGGCGGCTTATCGCGATCAACCGGTGGATGAATGATCGCGTGATTCACGAAAGGAACGCGCTCCTGGCTATATTTATACCAGCGCTTCGCATTGGCTTCATAAGGTGCATAGAATTCGGAATTCGCGCCAAGCGTCGCCAGAAACGCGGCCTTGTAATCGGGCGCGCGGCCCATCCAGCCATAGGAAATCTTCGCCCATTCGGCGATCGCGTTACGGCTGGCGAGCAAATCCTCCATCGACTTGGGCGCCTTGAAAAAGGCATGGGTCATGCCGCCCGAGCCGGTGTCCGTCGGCACCATGATCCCCTTGGATTTCTCCGGATCATGCATCGCGTCGTAAAGACGCGCGACCATGCGGGCCGTGTTGCGGAAGGCCGGATGAACAGTGACATCGGCGACCTTCTCGCCATAGATATAAACACAGCGTCCATCGCGCAGCGAAGCCAGATATTCATCGCCGGTTTGTGGCTTTGTGTGGGAGCCTTGTCCGGTGCTTGCCGGCAACGTGTTGAAAGCTGCACGGGCGGCGAGATCGGCGTCTGAAAGTTCTGTCATAGATTTCTCCCCTTATTCCAAAAAACCAACTTCATTCTGCGGAGCGCCTGCAAGGTCCGTCTCGAAAGATGGGCAACACGTACCAACCCCGCCTTCACTATTGTCGCGCGCCGTTTCCGCACTACCCGAATTCGAGCATGATGCCCACTATTGCGCCACGTGAACAATCCTGAGCTGCGGCAGGCCCCAACAGGAAACGCCCATGTCACGGGCCATCGCAGCCAGTCCCTCGGTTTCTATATATCCCTTGTAGCTGTAGCAGGGAAAATTGAGCCCGTCCCGATGGAGGTTCGCCCGCACCAGCAAGGCCGTCCCGCCTACAGAATCGACCTGTGTCAGCGGCTGCGCCTCAAAACTGTCGAGATAACGCCGTCCCGCGCCTTCCGGTGGCTGATGCAGGCCATCCAGCATGTAACGGGGGTTTAAAGTGTCGCTTTCGCGCCGCTCAAAACAGAAAGTGTTCAAGTCAAATGTCGCCCCGTTTGGAAGCACGCAGTGCGGCACAACGATATCCTTGCCTGTCTCCAGCAAGGCCTTCAGTAGATTCCCCGGATATGTCTCCAGATCCCCGTCGAGCCAGAGCACCCATTCCTCTTCACGCAGCGCGTTCATCAGCAATCTGTTGCGCGCCCGTGCGATTGCGGCGCGCCTGACCAATTGAATTTCAGGCTTCCATCGGGGTTCCGGGAGAATGATCCCCTGATTCCATTGGGTCAAAACAATGCGATGAAATCGCGAATCATGAAGTTGAGCGATGGACTGGAGCGCGTCGAATGTTCCGTCTGTGCTATCCCCTTCAAGAATGCCAAGGCTCAATTTCTCCGGCGGATAATCCAGCCGTTCAAGCAGATCAAAATATCTGGTGAGATGCTGCTTGCAATTCTTCATGGGGGTAAGAACAAGCACCTCAGGCAAAGCATCATTCTGCGGGGCGAGTGTTATGGCCGAAGTTTTCGCCCCCAGCGCCAGGTCTCCGGACGCCTCGGCCCGGAACCAGTTTCCTTCCCAATAATGGCACCCGAAAGCCTGCCTTGTCTTTGAAGTAAAAAAATCAACATCCAGATGTCTGCCTTCCCAGCATTCATCCTTGTCGAGAGGATAAAGCACGTCCTGCGCCAATATGCTGATGTCCCTGGACGGGAAACTGTCAAGCGCCCGGGTAAAAGCGAACGGCCCGGTTCTATCCAGCACGTCCGTCGATTGGCGGCTCTTCCTTAATTGGCTGAACAAATGCGTCCAGAACGGATGCAGTTTCTCAGAGGCTATGAAGGCATTGCATACTATCCGGGAGAGGCCGGACTGCGTGAATGCAATCACTTTTGCAGAATGCGATTCTGGTTCAAGGCCTGCCACGAATCGCTTTCCCTCGAGCAATTCATCGACAGGCCTCAGGCATTCATAGTCGAGGTCCGCGTAGATACCGCCAAACCTGTACAAGATCAGATATCGCGCCAGATCGACACGGCAGATTGAATCTGCATACCCATGGTAGATGGTGGACCATTCCGGAAACGACGAAGCAAGCAGACCTTCTATGAGTTCGTCGGTCCACAACCTGTATTCGTAACCCCGATTATGGCGGCGCCAGCTATCGCGCACGTCCTGCTGCCTTGGCTTCAGCTGCTCATTTTTCCAGATCTGATGAATTATTTTCGGTATCATTCAGACGGCCCGGAATTGAAGCATTGGCTTGGGCTTCACCCCGTGGATCAACCAGAAGGCAGCGATCCCCCGGGATGAGAAAACCGCCCCTAACGCATCACACTTCCGCCATCGCACACCAGCGTCTGCCCGGTCATGAAATCGCTGTCGGGCGAGCAGAGGAAGGCCATGGTGCCGACCAGGTCGGACGGAACCTGTTCGCGCTTGAAAGCGCGTGTGTTCATGGTCGCTTCTGCGCCACGCCCGGTAAGGAAGCCAGCGGCGACGACGCCTTCGCTCATGGTCAGGCCCGGCGCGATGGCGTTCACGTTGATCCCGAACTCGCCAAGCTCGCGGGCAAGGCAGCGCGTGAAAGCGACAATCGCACCCTTCGAAGAAACATAGTGGGTGATGCCCACCTGTCCCTTGAACACCGTGCCGGAAGCAATATTGACGATCTTGCCGCTCTTTTGCTTGATCATATGTGGCGCGATGGCTTTGGAAATCAGGAAGGGGCCGCGCACATTCACAGCCATCACCTTGTCCCATTCGTCTTCCTCGATTTCCCAGAATGGGCGAGTCTTCAAATTGGCAAACAAGGCCGCGTTATTGACCAGGCCATCGATCTTGCCGTGACGGTTCAAGGTGTCGTCGACCAGATCCTGCACCGATTGCGCATCGGTGACGTCCGCCTTCATGAAATTCGCCTTGCCGGAATTGGAAATACGGTGGGCTGTGCCAGTTCCGTCCAGCACGTCGGCGATGACGACTTTCGCCCCCTCCGAGCAAAGCCGTTCGGAAAAGGCCGCGCCGATGCCGCGCGCGCCGCCTGTCACGATGATGACCTTGTCTTCGAGCCTCCCGCTACGTTCCGGTCCTGCCATGCTTTCCTCCCCTGATTTTGATTGGCCGCTGTAATGTGCAGTCTGTCGTCTGGAATAATGGCATAACCCGGCCAATTGCCGGGCGTCTATAGCACAGAGCGTGCCTCAAGCTGAAAGGTGTCGTCCCGGACGCCAAAGGCGATCCGGGATCGTAATGTTATTGGCCACTCCCGATACCGGATAATCCCTGCGCGATTTCCAGGATGACAAACCCCGCCAAAATCCGCGGCCCACAGCTTGCGCACAATGCCCCAGCCCGGCTAAAGAGATGCCGGGCGGGCGGCATGATGCCCGATTGAACCGGCACTCCGCCTCGCAAACCATTTCGGGAGAGAAGCAGCCCATGGAAGTCAAACTTACAGTGAACGGCAAGCCGGTCACGGCAACAGTCGAACCCCGCACACTCCTTGTGGAGCTGATCCGCGAACAGCTGCGCCTTACCGGCACGCACGTTGGCTGCGACACAACCCAGTGCGGCTGCTGCGTCATCCATTTAAATGGCGAAGCCGTGAAGTCCTGCACCATCCTGGCCGCCCAATGCAACGGCAAGGACGTCTTGACCATCGAGGGCCTTGCCAAGCCGGACGGCACGCTGCACCCCATGCAGGCAGCATTCCGTGAGCATCACGGGTTGCAATGCGGGTTCTGCACACCGGGCATGGTGATGATGGGCGTCGATATCGCCCGCCGCTTGCCGGGAGCTGATGAAAAGACTGTCCGTCAGGAGCTGGAAGGCAATATCTGCCGCTGCACCGGCTATCAGGGCATCGTTCAGGCCATTCTCTCCGTGGTGAACCCCGCAGCTGTGAAGGATCATCATCATGCGTAATTTCGAATATCACATTGCCACTGATGTGAACGCGGCTGCAGCCTTGCTGAAAGCCAAGGAAGACGGCAAGCTGATGGCGGGCGGCATGACCTTGCTGCCGACCCTGAAACAGCGCCTCGCCGCCCCGTCCGATGTCATCGACATCGGCTCGATCAGCGCACTCAAGGGCATCAGGAAAGATGGCGACAGCATCGTCATAGGCGCGATGACCCGGCATTTCGACGTCGCCCATTCCGATGTGGTGAAATCCGCTATTCCGGCGCTGGCCTCGCTGGCAGGCCAGATCGGCGATCCCGCTGTGCGCCACCGCGGCACCATCGGCGGCTCCATCGCCAACGCAGATCCCGCCGCTGATTATCCCGGCGGCTGCATGGGCCTCGGCGCAACCATCGTCACCAACAAGCGCCAGATCAAGGCCGATGATTTCTTCACCGGCCTGTTCGAAACCGCGCTTGAGAGCGACGAGATCGTCACCGAAGTGCGCTTCCCCATTCCCCAGAAAGCCGCCTATCAGAAGTTCCGCCATCCCGCGTCCGGCTATGCCGTTGTTGGTGTAATGGTCGCGAAATTCGCTGATGGCGTGCGCGTAGGCGTGACCGGTTCTGGCCCGAATGCCTTCCGCGCCAAGGATTTTGAAGCCGCGCTATCAAAAGATTTTTCCGCCAAGGCGATTGAGAACGTGAACCTCAAGGCCGATGGTCTGCTGAGCGACATTCACTTCAGCGCCGAATATCGCGCCCATGTGACAGGTGTGCTGGCGCGCCGGGCTGTTGCTGCGGCCTGAGGGTGGGGAAACCCGGCTCTATCGACTCCTCGCATCGCAAATCCTATCATCCTCCCCAAGCGGGAGGATGTTTGCTTTTTGGCCCCTCCGCATGAGGGAGGTGAACATGGCGCATACAATGCGACGATCCGCACTGGCTATCGCTTTCGGGCTCGCGGTTTCCCCGGCCCTCGCCCAGGACATCGACCCCGGCCTGATCGAGCGCGCGAAAAAAGAGGGACAGCTCGTCTACTACACCGATCTCATCATCAACCAGATCGTCATCCCGCTCGAAAATGCCTTTGAGAAGAAATACGGCATCAAGGTTCGCTACACCCGCGCTGACAGCGATGGCAATGCATTGAAGCTGATTACCGAACACAAGGCCGGGAAGATACAGGGCGACGTTTTCTCCATGGCGACCGGCTTCCAGTCCATGGTCAGGGCTGGTATCGTGCGGAAAGTGGACTTGAAGAATGCGCCTGCGCTGCAGCCACAATTTCGCGATCCAGATGGTTTTTGGGTCTCCTCGAATTATTACGTGATGACCCCTGCGGTGAACAGCGATCTGGTGCCCGAAGCTGATCGCCCCCGGACATTCGACGACCTGCTCCACCCCCGCTGGCGCGGCAAGATCGCGTGGAAGCCGAACGATATGTCGGGCGCGCCGGGCTTCATCGGCAATGTCCTCGTCACCATGGGGGAAGAGCGAGGTCTCGCCTATCTCGAAAAGCTGCGCGCACAGCAGATCGTCAGCCTGCCCGGCAGCGCCCGCGCAGTGCTCGACCGGTCCATTGCTGGCGAATATCCGCTGGTCCTGCAAATCTTCAATCACCATGCGGCCATCAGCGCCAAGAAAGGCGCGCCCGCGCAATGGATCAAGATGGAGCCAGCGACCGTGGTCACCGAATTGCTCGGCCTCACCAATAATTCGCCAAACCCCAACGCAGCGCAACTCTTTGTCGAGTTTATGATTTCGCGTGAAGGCCAGGACCTGTTCCAGAAGGCCGGTTATTTCCCTACCCGCATGGACCTTCACTCGGAATTCCCCGAGCTTGAGCCCAGCACCGGCAAGTTCAAGGCCAATGTGATCGGCCCGAAGGATGTCGACGAGAGCTACCCGAAATGGGCCGACCTCTATGCTAAGATGTTCCGCTGAATGATACAGCATAAAGTCGCTTGCCATCCCGTGCGCGCCCCGCAATAGAGACGCCATGACAAACATTCTCGTGGTCCTCGCTCTGCCCGAACCTGTCCGCAACGTCTACGCAACGCGGTTGCGCGAGACTTTTCCGGACGTGCATTTTGATGTTGTGGAACACAACACAAAGGCCGGGCCTTTTCTCGGCAAGGCCGAAGCCGTCATCGCGTTCGGCGTGATGCTGTCGAACGAAATCTTCGCCAAAGGCAAGAATATCCGCTGGGTGCAGGCGATGGGCTCGGGGGTCGATGGCATCGTCGATCAGCCCGCGTATACGGACGCTATCGCAGTCTGCAACATGCAGGGTCTGCACGGCGCGCCCTGCGCGGAAGCCGCGCTCGCCTCCATGCTGGGCCTTGCGCGTTATATGCCGCGTGTCATCGGCAATCAGCACAAGTCCCATTGGGAGCGCTTTCCCGTGCGTCTGCTTGATGGCAAGACCGCAGTGCTGATTGGCCTCGGTGTCATTGCTGAAGCGCTCGCGCCGCGCTGCAAGGCCATGGGCATGCGTGTGATCGGGGTCAGCGGTGCGCCGCGCACCCTCCCCGGCTTTGATGAAGTGCGGCCGCGCAGCCAGATGATGCAGAGCGTACGCGACGCCGACCACCTTATTTTGCTCGCGCCATCTACCAAAGAGAACCATCATCTCGTCAATGCAGAAATGCTGGCGGCCATGAAGCCCTCGGCTTTTCTCATCAACATTGCCCGTGGCGATGTCGTCGATGAAACCGCATTGATCGAAACGCTCAAGGCGAAAAAGATCGCCGGAGCAGGCCTTGATGTTTTTGATCAGGAGCCGCTGCCGCCAGATCACGTGTTGTGGACACTGGACAATGTTCTGATCACGCCGCATCTGGCCGGCTTTCACGACGAATATCCTCAGCGAGCCATGCCGATTCTGCTGCACAATGTTCAGAAATTTCTCGACGGCGACTTCGCCGCAATGATCAACATCGTCAACCCCGGAAAGGTCTAGAACAATGGCTGTTGCACTCTCCGAACGCCTCAATACGCCCATTTCGACAGCAGAGCTCGAACGCCGCTGGGCGGCAGTGCGCAAGGGCATGGCCGAGCGCGGCATCGACGTGCTCGTCATGCAGAACAACAATGATTTCATGGGCGGCGCAGTGAAATATTTCACAGATATGCCGGCCACCAATGGCTATCCGGTGACGCTGATCTTCCCCAAGGACGATGATATGACCATCATCGGTCAGGGCCCGTTCAATCACGACCGTCCCGTGCCGAAAGAAGGCAATGGCATGCTGCGCGGCGTGAAGCGCCAGCTGGGCGTGCCAAGCTATCACACAGCCCATTACACCGGCGAATATGACGCAGAGCTCGCCGTGAAGGCGCTTGCGGGGCACAAGGGCGCCAAGATCGGACTGCTGGCCGTGGCCTCGATCCCGCACATGTTCGTCGAATATCTCAAGAAGAATGCACCCACCAATGAAGGCTTCGTCAACGCCTCCGACTTCGTCGACGAAATCCGCGCTCTGAAGAGCCCAGAAGAACTCAAGCTGATGCGCGAGACGGCCAAACTGCAGGATGAACAGATGCAGGCCGCCTTTGCAGCGGTAAAACCCGGCATGACCGATCAGGCCGTGAAGGCAGCAGCCCTGCATTACGGCACGGTGCGCGGCAGCGAACAGGGCTGGTACATGTGCGCTTCCGGCCCCGTGGGCACAGCGGCTGTCATGGGTCCTCCCCATCAGCAGGCGCGCGTTATCAAGGCGGGCGACCAGTTCACATTGCTGGCAGAAAACGCCGGCGCCGGCGGCATGTACACCGAACTTGGCCGAACCTGCGTGCTCGGCAAGGCCAGCCAGGAAATGCACGACGAATTCGCCTTCGTCATGGAAGCGCGCGCGCACACGCTGAAAATGCTGAAGCCCGGCGCCTCCTGCAAGGACATCTGGGAAAGCCACAACGAATTCATGCGCAAGCATGGCAAGCCCGAGGAAACCCGGCTCTATTGCCATTCCCAGGGCTATGACATGGTGGAGCGTCCGCTCGTCCGCTTCGATGAAACCATGCCGCTGCAAGCCAATATGTGCCTGGCTGTTCACCCGACCTATGTGACCTCGACAACTTATAGCTGGGCCTGCGACAATTTCATTCTTACAGAGACCGGCTGCGAACGCATTCACGCGTTTCCGGAGAAGATTACGGAACTGTGAGCGCGCAAAACTCCCGGCTGGCTCAACATGCGAGCCGGGATCATATCGAGGCAACATGACACGCGCCAAACTCCCCCACACATTTGAAGAATTCACCGAAGGGGCGGCCTATGAATATGGCGCGCACGAAGTCACGCGCGAGGAAATCATCGAATTTGCCAGCGAGTTCGATCCGCAGCCCTTTCATCTCGACGACGAAGCTGGAAAGAATTCTCTGCTTGGCGGGCTAGCCGCATCCGGGTGGCATACGGCAGGGATTGCGATGCGTATGCATGCAGACAATCTTCTCCGCAGCGATATTTTTATGGGCTCTCCGGGCATAGCAGAACTGAACTGGATGAAAGCCGTATATCCCGGCGATATTCTGAGCGTCCAGGCACTGGCAAAATCGGTCAGGGTTTCACAATCCCGCCCCGGCCTCGGCATTATCGAATTTGAATTCACGCTGCTCAACCAGCATGGCGAACGCAAAATGGTCAATCGCGGCAGCACATTTGTCGCGACGAAGGACATGGATCGCACAACGCCTTTGACTGCCGTTGTTCCGCCGCCATCCGATAACAGCCAACCCGCGCCGATGGGCCGCAACGATCCCGCAGCCTTGCCGGACAATCACTACCTGTTATCAGGTTATTGGGATGACGTGCCGCTCGGCGATACCTGTGACATGGGCACACACACATTCGAATCGGCTGATATCATCCGCTATGCCCGCAAATATGATCCGCAGCGTTTTCACATCGACGAAGCCGCCGCAAAGGCTGGCCCTTTCGGCGCGTTGACAGCATCGGGCTGGCATACGGCGGCAGGCGGCATGCGCAGGCTTGTGCTGTCGCGCAAGCCTTATTTTGATGAAGCACGCAAGCGTGGCCTACCTCTCGCGGACAAGGGGCCGTCACCGGGATTTCGGGATCTCAAATGGACCAAGCCTGTTTATGCCGGCGACACATTGCGCTTCACTTCAACGCCTGTGAACAAGCGAAAGACATCCCGCGAAGGCTGGGGCATTCTGTTTACGCGTGTTGAAGGACAAAATCAGCGCGGCGAAAAACCGTTTGAATATGTCAGCGCGAGTTTTTGGCCTTTGCGGAAAAAGAACTAACCGAACAAGTCATCTCATGTGATTGTGGTGTCATCCCGAAAATGCGGAAGCATTTATCCGGGATCGTGCGCCGCAAATCATAAAACGATCCCGGCTCTGCGCGTCGCTTGGCCGGGGTGACATCAGCTGACTTGGTGCGACTGTGCCAAATCAGGTGCATCACGCCCCTACCCCTCGAATTGCTTTATCTCCTGCATGAACAGCCGCGAAAACTCCTGCAACTTCGCGGCCCCGACGCCATGCACGTCCGCAAATGCGGCGCGTGTGCGCGGTGCTTTGGCGGCCATATCAATCAAGGTGCGATCAGAAAATATCACGTAGGCCGGCACGTTTCGCTCGCTCGCCAGGGAGCGGCGCAGGTTTTTCAATCGCGCCAGCAAGGCCTCTTGCTGTGGATCCATAATGTCATCAGATGCGGCAGGAGCCACGCGATCACGCCGCGATTTAGAACCGATCATATCGCGGCGATAACGGAATTCCGCCTCGCCGTTCATCAAGGCGCGGCCTTTGTCTGCGATAGATAATCCGCCAAATCCGCCGGAATCCAGATGCAGAAATCCCGCGCCTACCATTTGCCGGATCAAGGATTGCCATTCCGTGCGCGGCCTGCCTGTGCCCGCGGCAAAGGAAGGCAATTCATCGTGCCGCAACGCGACGGCCCGGTCATTGGCCTTGCCGGTGAGAATATCAACAATATGCATCGCCCCAAAACGTTCATCTGTCTGCCGCACCGCCTCGCAGATGCGCTTTGCCTCCGTGCTGCCGTCAACAGTCGCCACCGGATTGAGGCAGACATCACAATTGCCGCAGGGCTCGGAGCTTTCACCGAAATAGGCCAGCAAAGACATGCGGCGGCAAGCCGGCGCTTCGCAAAACGCAACGAGCGCATCCAGCCGTTTGTGTTCGCGGCGTTTGTGCTCATCACTGGCGTCGCTCTCATCGATGAATCCGCGGCGCATGCGAATATCGCCAAAGCCAAACACCATATGCGCGGCAGCAGACCCGCCATCACGGCCCGCGCGGCCGATCTCCTGATAATAGGCGTCGAGAGACGACGGCAGATCGGCATGAAACACGAAGCGCACATCAGGCTTGTCGATGCCCATGCCAAAGGCAATCGTCGCGCAGACGATCACGCCTTTCTCTGCCATGAACATTTCCTGCGTCTGGGCGCGGCGCTCGGGCGATAACCCCGCATGATAGGGAACCGCTCTGTACTTCAGCTTGCACAGCAGCTCCGCATATTCCTCCGTGCTCTTGCGCGAGAGCGAATAGACAATGCCGCTCTGTCCGCGATGGCCCGCCAGAAAAGCTTCCAGTTGTTTTCCGGTGCTTTTCTTCGGCTCTACCGTAAGGCTGATGTTGGGCCTGTCAAATCCGGAGACATAGACATCGGCCTTACCGCCAAACAATTTCGCCACGATATCCGCACGCGCAGCGTGGTCCGCCGTCGCGGTGAATGCGCCGATGGGCACACCGGGAAAAGCGTCGCGCAACCCATGCAGCATCTCGTATTCCGGCCGGAAAGATGCGCCCCATTGGGAAATGCAATGGGCTTCGTCCACCGCGAACAAACGCACGTCCAGCCTTTGCAGCGCGATGATCATGCGCTCGGTCATCAGCCGCTCCGGCGCCAGATAGAGGATGCGCACCTCGCCCGCCGCAACGCGCCGCCAGATGTCCACATTGGCTTCGCGCGAGGCTGCCGAATTAATGGTTTCTGCCGCAACGCCAGCCAGTTTCAGCGCCGCCACCTGATCCTGCATCAGCGCTACAAGCGGCGACACGACAATCGCAAGACCGCCCTTCACCAGCGCGGGAACCTGATAGCACAGCGATTTGCCCGAGCCTGTCGGCATCACCGCCAGCACATGCCTGTCGCCAATCAGACAATCGACAATGCCTTCCTGCCCCGGACGAAAACTGTCGAAGCCGAATGTGTCGCGCAGGACGTCTGTTTTGGAGAGCATGCCGATTTATGCGCCCGCGACCCGCTTCATGATCGGCCCCAGCTTTTTCACAAGTTCGGGATCACGCACGGACGGCGCTGTCATCACGGCGACATCGAGCGCGCAGTCTGATCCGATCGGGCAGGCTTCGTGCTCAGCGGGGAACTCGCGCAGCACATGCGCCACAACTTGTGCTGCCTTTTGCGCATTGCTGTGCATGATCGCGATGACAGAGGCGACATCGACATTGTCATGCAGCGGATGCCAGCAATCAAAATCCGTCACCATGGCGATGGTCGCGTAGGATATTTCCGCCTCGCGCGCGAGCTTGGCCTCCGGCATCGCCGTCATGCCGATCACATCATAGCCAAGGGCTTTGTACGTCGTCGATTCGGCCAGCGAGGAAAACTGCGGTCCTTCCATGCACAGATATGTGCCGCCGCGTTTCATGGTCACCTTCTCGGCCCGGCCCGCCGCCTCGATCCGGTCTGCAAGACGCGGCGAAACCGGATGCGCCATGGAGACATGCGCGACACAACCTTTCCCGAAAAAGCTCGCCGGGCGCAGATAGGTGCGGTCCACGAACTGATCTACCAGCACAAACATGCCCGGCGGCAGGTCTTCGCGAAACGATCCGCAGGCCGAAACGGATATAATGTCCGTCACACCTGCATTTTTCAGCGCCCATATATTGGCGCGGTAATTGATATCCGACGGCGAATAGATATGGCCTCTGCCATGGCGAGGCAGAAACACCGCCTGCGTCTTGCCGATACGGCCAAAGCGCAGGGAATCGGAGGGCTCACCATAGGGCGTATCCACTTTTTCTTCGCGCAGGTCTTCCAGCCCCGGCAGGTCATAAACGCCGGAACCGCCGACAATGCCCACAATCGCCTTCGTCATGTTGTCCTCATCGAATCTGTGCGCGGACCATAGCCTTCGCCCTGCCCCCGGCCAAATCACGGCGCGATAAAGCGCGGCTCCCCCTTACGTGATTTGCCGGGCGATGATTCCCGCCCTAGTTTCTCCCCATATCCTCAAGGGAGTAGAAGCCATGAACATAATTCGCCGCCGCGGTTGGGAGATTCCCGAGTGCGAAGCCACGCCCGAAGCCTGGTTTTTCAACCGCCGGGAGATGCTGAAAGCAGCAGGCCTTGCAGGGGCCAGCATGTTGTTGCCTTCCCTTGCCGCCGCACAGGAGGCCGATCCCTCCGCCAGCCTTTATCCCGCCAAACGCAACGAGACCTACAAGCTCGACCGCGCAATCACCGAGGAACGCTTCAACGCTCGCTATAACAATTTTTATGAATTCGGCGGCGACAAGGATATCTACACGCTCGCACAGGCCCTGAAGACGCGGCCGTGGATGATCAAGATCGACGGCATGGTCGAAAAGCCATTCGAAATCGGCATTGACGATCTGCTCAAACAGGTGCAGCTGGAAGAGCGGACCTATCGCCTGCGCTGTGTGGAAGCCTGGGGCATGACCATCCCCTGGACCGGCTTTCCCATGAAGCGCATTCTCGACATCGCCAAGCCAACCTCCTCAGCGAAATACGTTGTCATGCAGACCTTCCGCGATCCCAAGATTGCGCCGGGCCAGCGCCAGGCCTGGTATCCCTGGCCTTATACGGAAGGCTGCACCATAGCCGAAGCCGCCAACGATCTCGCCTTCATGGTGACGGGCGCCTATGGCAAGCCCGCCGCCAAACAACACGGCGCCCCCATACGCCTGCACATGCCCTGGAAATACGGTTTCAAGGCGGTCAAATCTATCCAGCGCATCACCTTCACCGACCAGCGCCCCAAAACATTCTGGGAAGCCCTGCAGGCGCAGGAATATGGTTTTTGGGCCAATGTGAACCCGGAGGTCGATCACCCCCGCTGGAGCCAGGCAACCGAAACAGTTCTCGGCGAAGGCAAGCGTGTGCCCACCCTGATGTGGAACGGCTACGGCGAATTTGTCGCCGATCTCTACAAGGGCATGGAGAAGAGCGAGAAGCTGTTTATGTGAGGGGGGAACAAGCTCACAACGCCGCTCAACCTGGTAAAGGTTTTCCTCATCCTGAAGAGCTCGAGCAGCGAGCGTATCGAAAGGCCGGGCACAAGCGCGCAAACCGGTTTCTTTGTCCTTCGATACACCGCCTCCCGCCGCTACTCTGGATGAAGCAACCTTCCCCCAATTGCCCACCTCCCCGGCTTGCACTAATCTCCGGCAATCATCCTACGGAGGGAAACTCATGTTCACGCGCCGCGATCTCTTGCGCACGGCTACCGCTTCGGCGCTGCTGCCTGCAGCCCCAACCATCTTGCGGGCGCAGGAGGAGAAATATCCATCGCGCGTAATCAAGGCGATCTGCATGTTTCCGCCGGGTACGGGCGCGGACATCCTGGTGCGCTGGTATGCGGACAAGATTGCAAAAATTTCCGGCGGCAGCGTCATCGTTGAAAATCGGCCAGGCGCTTTCGGCAATATCGCGACAGAAGCGGTCGCGCGTTCCAAGCCCGATGGCTACACGATCTATATCGCGCCGACCTCCTCGGTGCTGGCGGTAGCGCCGCATATTTTCAAACAGCTGGCCTATGATCCCGTCGAGAGCTTTGATCATATCACCACGATTTCACGCGTCGCCTTCATGTTCTGCGTCGATGCCAAAGGCCCGTTCAAGACCATGGCTGACCTCACTCAATTTTTGCGTGAGAAAGGCGACGCCGCCAATTATGGTGGCTCGGCCAATACAGGTATTGTGGGCGCGGAAATTTACAAAAAGGCAATGGGTCTCAAAACAGTGCATATCAATTATCGCACGCCACAGGCCGGTTTTACCGATCTTTATGGCGGGCAGATCGCCTTTTACACGACCGATTACGGAACCGCCGCCGCGCCGATTCAACAGGGATTGATGCGCCCGCTGGTGATGACATCAGCCGAGCGCATGAAGGCGACGCCCGATGTGCCCGGCGCGCGGGAATCCGGCATTCCCGGCCTCGACCTCATTGCCTGGTGGGCCGTGCATACGCCACGCGGCACGCCGGAACCTATCAAGAAACAGCTGCAAAGCTGGTTCAACCAGCTGACTGCCGACCCGGAAACCGCAAAATTTCTGGCGACTGTCGGCGCTGATCCGCTGCAAGGCGACAAGCTCGACGTGAAAGATATGCTGCTCAAGGAGATCAAGGCTTGGGAGAGCTATGTGGCCCTCACCAATATGCAGAAGATGTAGCCGATTTTCAGTAGCCATGCTGCGCCCGTAAATTCGTCAAAATTTGGCCATTGCGCAAGCTATGCTAGTAGGTGCGCATCCCGCGCATCTTTTTCCGGATTCCCCATGATTCCCCGCATGCACCTTGTTCGGCTTGCTTCAGTCAGCTTGATTGTTGCCATTTCTGCCGCTCTTTCGATTCAACCCGGCCTCGCGCAGAATTATCCACCAGCGGGAATCCCCGGCGTCCCCGCAAGCGGCGCGCCGCAACAAGGCGCAGCCGCTCAGTCCGTGCGCATCGACAGGCTGGAGAACCGGGTGCGGGAACTCACGGGACAGGTGGAAGAACTGCAATTCCTGACCAAAAAGCTGGAGCAGCAGCTGCAGAAATTCCAGCAGGACGTGGATTTCCGCTTACAGGAACGCGGCGG
>CANJJI010000003.1 GCA_947474545.1 Beijerinckiaceae bacterium
CATGCCATCAAAGCCAATCGTATCGGCATAGGCGAGCTGATCTATATATTCGTTCAGAAGGCCACGCGACTTTTCTTTGTCCCACAACTTGTTGGGTACGGTGATCCAGGCCGTCTCTTCCGTCTCGTCGAAATTCGCCGGCAAATAGGGATAGGACATGAAATGCCAGCAATAGAGTTGAACAGGTTGCGTCACTGGATCCTCCGCTTATCTTTTTTAGTTGTGGCGTAGCGCCCCTGCGGGCACGAGATTGTTGCGCCTGAGAAAGGCGATCATCGCTGCATCGAAACCGTTTGGATCTTCTATGCAACAGGCATGGCCCGTATTTTTCAGGACGAAGTGTTCTGCTCCTGGAATTAATGAAGCGCTGCATGTTCCCGCTTCCAGCGATATATCATACTCGCCGTTGATGATCAGCGCAGGAGTCTTCATCCCCGCAAGACGCTCAGTCATATCATAACTGCCACGCGCGATGAAAATCTGCCCGATGCATTTCTGCGACAGGGTATGCGCATTTTCAACGAAGAGATTCAGCAGCCAAGCACCCAGGGGCGTATCGGCAAACCCCGGCGCCACATAGCCGCGCATCAGACTCATCAGATAGGCGGCGGTATCTTTGCCAAGAAAACCCGCCGCTATCTCTTGCGCATTGCCCGGACCACTGCTCGAACCGCCCACAAGTATGACCGCTTGTGCAAGCTGCGGATGTTCAAGCCCGACCAACATGGAAATGCCGGAGCCTACGGAACAGCCGCAGAATATGGCCTTTTCGATTCCTTCGTCCTTGCAGATTCCAAGCACGTCGTCTGTCATATCGCGCAGAGTAAACGGCGTTTCCGGCTTGTCCGACAGACCATAGCCGCGCAAATCGACCGAGATCACGCGGTAAAATGGCGAGAAACGCGCCACCTGATACATCCACAGCCGCCGGTCGAATGGATTGGCGTGAATGAAGATCAGCGCAGGGCCTTCACCATGCACCTCGTAGTGTATTTTCAGGCCGTTTCGTGTGCTGAATGGCATGATCTATTCCGCGGCAGCGCGTGCGGCGGATTTCTCTGACGCATTGACGAGTGGCATCACTTCGTTGGCGAGACGCGTAAGTGATTCCGATTCCCATTCCTCATTCGGTCCGCTCCAGTCTGCACCCGTCACCAAAACAGTGCCGTAGGGCCCGCATCGTTCACGCAGATCGATCAGCTTTTGCGCTACGGTCTGGGGCGAACCAAATATCACACGCTCCTCGATGATTCCGTTAACTGTAATCTCGTCGTCGCGCATATCCGGATGCGATTTGAGCGAAGCAAGGCGACCGATATTTTTGAACACTGTCCGCATATACCCGAGATAATGTTGGTAGGCGCTTTTCGCATCCATGATACGGCGGCGCGCTTCGTCATCAGTGCCCGCAACGAAAATATTGCGCGACAATCTCCAGTTGCGGCCGTCCGCAATGCGGCCGCCTTCTGCACATCCCGCGCTATAGATTTCCCACTGCTGCTTGACGAATTGCGGCTGAAGCAGAGAGCTGGTGACAAAACTCCAGCCGCGCTTACCCGTCGCACGAAGGCTGGTTGAGTTGGGGCTTGCTGAAGGAATGCAGATTTCCGGATGCGGCTTCTGATAAGGCTTTGGCATTTCGCCGAGCCCCAATTCCTTGCTGATCGATTTCTTGATTTGCGTCGTCCAGAATTCGCCCTTGATGTCATAGGGCGGATCGCTCGACCATATTTTCAAAATTGTTTCCAGCGATTCGATCAGCATCCGCTGGCGCGTTTCGCCGTCGCCAATCTGAAACAATTCGAAATCCGAGCCAAGACTGCCCGTGCCTGCGCCGAATATCAGCCGGCCCTTGCTGAGATGATCGAACTGCGCAATTTCGCCAGCGACAACGGCAGGGTGCCGGTTCGGCAGATTGATAACGCCGGTCGCGAATTTGATGTTTTTTGTTTGCGGGATCAGATTGGCCATAAACATCAGAGGCGAAGGATAGGGCTCGCTGGTCGCGGTGAAATGCTCGCCGATCCACAATTCATCATAGCCGAGCTTTTCCAATAACAGCGACTTGCGCGTGTCCTGATCGATGAGTTCGTGCATGGGTGGGCCGGGCGGGTGCAGCGGCATCATGAACATTCCAAGGCGCATACGTTTCATCCCGATTGATTGTGCTGGTTTGAGGAAAGCTTATCTCAGCCCGCTGCTTTCGCAAAGAGCGGGATGCACGAGATGTTTTGTTTCCGGTCCCGCTAAACGCGTGGCAAGCCGGGGTCTGGCTGCGCAAACATGGCGGGGATGTGACATGCGCGTTTTATTGGCCAGCTATGCGGGGTCCGACCTTGTATTGCAGCTGCGAAAATATTATGTTGCATTGCACAATGAGGAATTGCAAATATTTGCCAGCCCTCTGAAAACAAAGGAGATTACCATGACGGCCAACGCACTCCCCTCTGGTGTCTTTCGTCCTGCCAAGCCGCTGACCTATCAGTTTACCCTCGTGATGATGCAGATTGCTGATATATTTCAGAGTCTTTGCGAAGGCATCCAGAACGCCCGGGACTATCACGAACTGATCCAAAAAGGCATGGCGCCCCGTGACGCGGTCCGCAAAGTTTTCGAAACAATCATAAAGTAGAGCAAGCGCTCTTCTGATCACTCAATGCATCACCGAGCCCCCATCCACCGGGATGGTCTGCCCGGTGATGAAGTCGCTGTCGGGTGAAGCCAGAAACACCAGTGCACCGGCGAGATCGCTTGGCTGTTGCGGTTGTTTGAGAAAGCGCGCAGCAACCGCACCCTCCCGAAACGCTTCGAGTCCGGGCCTGGCGATTGCGTCGGTCAGCACGAGGCCTGGCGCAATGCAATTTACGCGTATGCCATCTGCACCCAATTCATTCGCCATCGCACGCGTCATCGAAATGACAGCACCTTTCGAGGCCACATAATGCAACATACCCGCCGTGCCCTTGAACGCGGTGCCGGACGCTATATTGATAATCTTGCCATAGCCCTGCTTGCGCATGATCGGAGAGGCCGCTTTTGCACATTCGAAAGGGCCGCGAACATTGACAGCGAGCGCCTTGTCGAATTCGGCGCTCGACAATTCCTCAAACGGTTTCAAATCCAGCATGCGCGCAAACACCGCCGCATTGTTGACCAGGATATGCAGCCCTCCGAACTCCGCCAGAACAGCTGAAAGGCTCTGGCTCACAGCACGCGAATCGGTGACGTCGCACACCATGCTGATACATTTTCCGCCTTTGGCGCGAATTTCTGCCGCTACCATATCGGCTGATACAACATCCCAGATTGCCACCGCAGCGCCTTCGGCAGCCAGCGCATTGGCATAGGCGACACCGATGCCTTCGGCTCCACCGGTGAGTATCGCCACCTTCCCGTCAAGCTTGCCCATGTGGCTCTCCGCTTTTTCAATCCAGTCCCAGAAGTTTCGACCCAAAACTCTTGTCATTCAAGAGTTGATCACGCGTACCGTCGAGCACAGTGCGGCCATTTTCTATGACATAGGCGCGGTCCACGAATTCCAGCGCGCGATGAATATTCTGCTCCACCAGAACGATCGTAATTCCCCCGGCCGCAATTTGCGTCAACGCAGTCATAACGTCCTTGATGATAAGCGGCGCTACGCCGATGAACGGCTCATCGAGCAGCAAGAGGCGCGGGCAGGACATCAGCGCACGCCCTATTGCGACCATCTGTTGCTGGCCGCCGCTGAGTGTTCCGGCCGCCTGCCGCTGCTTTTCCTTCAGGATCGGAAACAGATTGAAAACATGTTCGAGCGATTGAGCCAGCTTCTTGCGCGGCGCACTCAAATAGGCGCCCATTTCAAGATTTTCGCGTACACTCATCTCGACGAAGAGCCGCCGCCCCTCAGGCACAAGCCCCAGGCCGCGCGTGACCCGTTGGGAAACATCAAGCCTCGAAGCATCACTGCCATCGAGCTCGATGCGGCCAGACTTTGCGGGATAATGTCCGATAATAGCGCCGAGTGTTGTCGACTTTCCCGCTCCGTTGGCGCCGAGAAGTCCAACTTTCTCGCCTGCCTCGACAGATAGACTGACCCCCCAAAGCGCCTGCAACGGGCCGTGCGAAACTTCCAGATCCGAAACTTTGAGGAGGCTCATTTCGCCTCTCCTGCCGCATGGCCGAGATAGGTCGTCAACACGCGTTCATCCCGCATGGCTTCGGCAAGCGGTGCGTCGGCGATTACAGCGCCGCTATCAAGCACAATAAGTCTGTCCACCACCTGCGATAGCGCAGAAAAGATATGTTCAACCCAAATTATGGTGATGCCATATTGATCGCGGATATCGCGAATATGTTTCACGAACGCCGCTATTTCCACAGTTGACAGACCGGACGCCACTTCATCCACGAGAAGCAGTTTCGGTTCCGCAGCCAGCGCCCGCGCCAGTTCCAGCGCCTTCTTTTGCTGCAGGCTGAGCAATTCAGCTTTTTGTTCCAGCAACCCGCCCAGCCCTACAAAGTTAGCAAAGATGTCTGCTGTGCGCATTGATTCCAGCAGCTTTGTCTTGCTTGCGCCGAATGTGCGGCCGATCGCGATGTTTTCGCGCACAGTGAGTTCTGCAAACGGGCGGGGAATTTGATAACTGCGGCCAATGCCCAGTCGGGTAATTTCATCAGCGCGAAAATCAGCGATGTCGCGCCCTTCGATCAAAATGCGGCCTGAGCGCGGCCGGTAAATACCGGATATCAGATTGAACAAAGTTGTCTTGCCCGATCCATTGGGGCCAACAAGGCCGACAATCTCACCCTGCCTGATTTTCAGGCTCACATTGTTGACCGCAACATTGCCCCCGAAAGCCATGGTTGCGCCCTGGCATTCCAGAACGATGCGGTCTGTGTCCACTTCCCGATGCACCAGCGGCAGACGTTCCCCGGCGGTCGCATGTCTGTGGCCGCCAATTTCAAAATGGCTCTCGCGTGACAACCATGAAAGCAGATCGTGCCGCGAAATCCATTTGGCGCGCAGTAATCCACCCGGCAAAAACCGCCCGATGAGAATGATGACCACACCCAGCACCGCTTCGCGCAGATGGGACATCTTTACCAGCAGCGCTTGTTCCAGCGATGAAAACAGAACCATGCCGAATAAGGGTCCCAGCAATAGTCCTGAGCCGCCGAGCAAAGCACCGGCAATCGGCACAAGCGCGACGCCAAGATTGAACATGGTATTGGGCGCGATATAGCTGAATTGCCACGCCTGGATGGAGCCTGCGAGGCCCGCAAAGGCCGCGCTGAGCATCAATGTCGCTGCCTTGTAAGGAAACAGCCGTACGCCAGCCACTTCGGCAACCTGTTCATCGTTGCGAATGGCGCGCAATGCGTAACCGAAACGCGATCGCATCAGCCATAACGTTGTCGCCAGAGTCAGCGCAACGAGAAGGGCCGCCAGTATATAGGCGGGCACCAAAACATAATCCGGCGGCAGGGTAATACCCTCGCTGCCCTTGGTAAGCCCCTCGAAATTATTCGCCAGCAATTCGCAGAGGGGCACAATGGCCAGTGTGGCAAAGGCAAAATAGTCGCCCTTGAGCCGGAACAACGGCAGGGAAACAAGCAGCGCCGCCAACGACGCAAAGAAAATGGCGGCCGCAAAGCAAGGCACAATCTGGACGCCGCGCGTGAGCAGGATTGCGAATGCATAGGCGCCGATACCATAAAACGCGAAGTGACCAAGATTGAGATAGCCCATCTGGCCATTCACCCAGTCCCAGCTCTGCGCGAGAACGAAAGAAATCATCAGCGCGAGGACAAAGCTTGTCAGATAGCTGCCCGCGAAGGCCGGGATCGACGCTAGCAGAACAACAAACGCTGCACCGCAGGCATAAATGACCAACCGGGGCGTAGAGAGCGTGGTGGTGGATGTGGACGTCATGTCTTCTGCCATGACGCCAGGCCGCGCGGAAACACCACGAGTATGATGAGCAGAAGTATAACGCTGATCGCAGGCGCCCATTTCGGCGACCAGAGAAAGGCCGTGAACGCTTCGGCGACGCCCAGCATGAGTCCGGCGATCATCGCGCCCGCCAGATTGCCAATGCCGCCAACCACGATGATCGTAAAGGCGCGCACTGTGAGGCTAAAGCCCATATAGGGATCGACAGGATATATCAGCGCGTAAAGCACGCCTGCCACCGCCACGAGTCCGGACCCAGCAGCGAACGTCAAGGCCCGCGCACGCGGCCCGTTTACGCCGCAAATGGTCGCCCCGAAAGGATCCTGTGTCACCGCGCGAACCGCACGGCCGAACCATGCGTATTTCAGATAAAAATGCAACGCGATCGTCAGCCCAACAATACCGGCAAGGATCCAGATCTGCGCCATTGGCAATATAATATCGCCAAATTCCAGCATCTCTGACCGAACAGGTATATTGCGCTGTTGCGTGCCCGCGGCAAAGCCTGTGATGTCGCTCATGGCGATCAGCGCGCCCGTCGTGATCAGCACTGTGCCAATGGTTTCATCATGCTTGCCACGCGAGGCCAGCGGGCGCAGCAGAGCCGCGTGAAACAGATAACCGAACGCGAAAACCGGAAATACGATCAGCGGGATGATCAATACCGGATGCCAGGATGTAACCAGATAGATGAGACTCGCAATAACGCCTGATATCGCCAGCAGAGTGCCATGTGCAATATTGAGTATATGAGCGACGCCATAGACAAGCGAAAGTCCGAAGGCCACGAGCGCATAAATCCCGCCCAGCAATATGCCGTTGAGCAGTATCTGCACAAAAATATCCAATGGCATGGCAGGCCCTTCCCGTATGCCCGGTTGACCGGGAATGCCGGATCGCAAGGCGTCCGGTCGTGAGTGAATGGATACGATGCTGAACCCACAAGTCAATAGTTTCCGCTTTATACTTAGCGCAACTCGCAATTTCCTTGACAGGATCGGGGGATGTGAAATCATCAGCTATAGAGCAAGAAGCTGATCCGGCGCACCGGACGAATGCTCCATCATTAATATCCAGGGAGGACAACATGCAAAAATCGCTGAAATGGGTGCTGCCGCTTGCAGCGGCGATGATCGGGAGCGCCACGGGCAGCCTCTCCGCCAAGCAGAATTCCTGCGATGAGCCCATCGTCATCGGCACAACAATTTCCATGTCGGGGCCGCTTGCCACCCTGACCGGCAATTGGGACAAGATGACCCAGATTTTCGCCGAGGAAATCAACAAGGCCGGTGGCGTGAATGTCTCTTCCTGCGGCAAGAAAGTGCCAATCAAGTTTGTCGTTTATGACGATCAGGGCAATCCGGCCACTGCTGTCAGCCTGCATGAAAAAATGGCGACCGTCGATAATGTGGACTTTTTTGCCGGCACGGACTGGACCTTTGTCGTCATGCCTGTTTCCACGGTCGCAGAAAAGCACAAGATCCCGATCATGGGCGGCAACGTCGCAACGCCAGCTGCATTCGAGCGCGGCCTGAAATATTTTTGGTCCGTACCCTATCCCATGACCTTCAACTGGGACACCAATTATTTCGACATGCTCAAGAATATCGAGCCAAAACCCAAAACCATGTTCTGGATCACCCAGGATAATCCGGTTTACAAATCGGTGCGCGATATCTGGGCGAAGAAATATGAGGAAATCGGCATCAAGGTTGTTGGCGACGAAACCTTCCCCAACGATCTCAAGGATTTCAGCTCCATTGTGCTGAAAGTACGTTCCGCGCGGCCCGACATCATCTACATCAACTCGTTTGACAATGTCGCCGCGCCGCTGATCCAACAATTGCGTCAGCAGCGCATCAAGGCCATGGGCGTACATTTTCCCATCGTCTCGCTTGAACTCGGGCGGCAGACAAAGGCCTATGGCGGCATAGAAGGCATCACTGGCGTCGTCGGCTGGATTCCTGGCGTGAAGAGCGAGTTTGCAGATTTCATGAAAACTGTGCTCGACAAGGCTGGCGTCAATATATTCGAGAGCGCCACTATCATGCCGCGCTTCACCTCCTACCTGCTGATGATCCAGGCAATCGAAAAGGCTGGCGCAGTGGATCGGGAAAAGGTCCGCGAAGCGCTGTTCAAGGGCACGTTCCGTGGTCCGACCGGGCCCATCACCTTCGACGAAAAAGGTCAGCCGGATACCCGCACACTCATCACACAAAATCAGGATGGCAATGTTGTGGTTGTCTGGCCGCCGAATCTGTCCACCGGCAAGGTGAAATGGCCTGCGCCGTCCTGGCAATAAACACTTCCTCACCCCTCATAGGGCGCGCGTTGCTCGCCTTGTGAGGGGCCTCTTGCGAAATTAAACCAGAAACCGCCCGCCATCCACGACGATTCGCCCGCCCGTCGACATCGGCAGATGCGTGATACAGGCCATGATGGCGAGCGCCACATCTTCTGGCTCGGTAACGCGCTTGAGTGGAGCTGCAACAGAAAGCTTTTCAAGCTCTGGCCTGCCACGTCCAGCCACAAAATCAGTTGCGACTGCGCCCGGCGAAACACACATGACGCGGATTTCCGGCCCCAGCACGCGCGCCAGCGCCAGCGATATATTGTCGATGGCGGCTTTCGAGGCGACATAGGCGATTGAACTGCCAGATCCCGTGAAGCCAGATATTGATGAGACGTTGATGATGACGGCATTGCCTGTCTCCTTCATCAACGGCGCACACGCCCGCACCATCGAAAAAGGCCCGCGCACGTTAGCGATCAGCATCTTGTCCATGAAGGCGTCGTCAAGCGCATCGAGATTGCCATGCGGAATCGGCTTTGTGAAACCGGCAGAATTCACCAGCACATCGAGCCGCCCGAAGGCATTACGAGCAGCCAGCCCCGCGCCAGCCGTCGAGGCGCTATCCTCCAGCTCGATCTTCTGAATGGCATGGCCGTTGCCCGGCAAGTCGGCGAGCAGCTTGCGCGCACGTTCCTCATTGCTGTTGTAACCGATCATCACTTGGGCGCCGGCCTGCGCCAACATCCGCACAGCAGCCGCCCCGATGCCATTGCTGCCGCCGGTGACGAGCGCGCATTTACCGGATAGGTCCCCAAGCGCAGCGGTCATATCCATCAGCTCCTAAATTGATTTCATTCCACCGGCCTGACGAATAGCCTGCCAGATTCTGTGCGGCGAATAGGGCAGATCGACATTGTGTATGCCAAGCGGCCGCAGCGCATCAACAACGGCATTTGTGATGGTCGGCACAGCTCCTGTAGCGCCGGCTTCGCCAACGCCTTTGGCTCCAAGCGGATTGGTTGGCGAAGGCACGGGCCTGTCCAGCAAGGTCAATGGCGGTAGATCGAACGCACGCGGCATGAAATAATCCATGAACGAGCCGCTGATGATCTGGCCATCTTCATTGTAGACGTAATGCTCGCCCATTACCTGCCCGAGGCCCTGCATGAGGCCGCCGACAACCTGCCCTTCGGCAAGTTTGTGATTGATGATGTTACCGCCATCGTCGACAGCGACATAAGAGAGAATTTCGATTTCCCCGGTCGCTGGGTCGATTTCCACTTCCGCCACATGCGCGCCGGATGGAAAGGAATTGGCGACAGGCATCTGCTCGCTCGTATCAAGCGGATTGCCGTTCTTGGTGGCGTATTTGCGCGCCAGTTCAAGCAGTCCAACTGAAACGTCCGTGCCCTTCACGCGATAGGAACCCTTGTCGAAAGTTATATCAGCTTCCGCCGCTTCCAGATGTTTGGCGGCAAGTTCCTTGCCTTTGCGCACGACTTCATGCGCAGTCTTCACCAGCACGCCGCCATGATTCATCATCGAGCGCGAACCGATGGTGCCGGATCCCTTGAGCTGCGACATCTCCGGGTCGCTGCCGCGATAGGTGATCTCTTCGGGATCAATGCCAAAGACCTGTGCGACCACTTCAGGATAAACGGTTTCATGACCCTGACCAGATGCGCCTGAAACCGTATAAAGTACGGGGTTTCCAGATTCGCCGAATTTGATCATGCCATCCTCGGGAGCAACACCACCGCCCGACGGCTCGACAAATGTGCAGCAGCTTATGCCGCGCAGCTTACCGTCTTTTGCCGATTTTTTGCGGCGCTTCTCAAAGCCCTTCCAGTCCGCGGCTTTCAGCGCATCGTTCATCAGGCCCTGTGGATCGCCGCTGTCATAAACCGCTCCGGTCGGGATCGTATAGGGGAAAGCCTTTTTCGGAATAAGATTACGCTTGCGCAATTCGATACGGTCTATGCCGAATTCACGCGCCGCTTCATCCACCAGGCGCTCGATCAGATAGGTCACATTCGGACGCGCTGCGCCGCGATAAGCTGTTGTCGGCGTCGTGTTCGTCAGCACCAGTTTGTGAAGCCCATAGAAAGCAGGAATTGTATAAATATTGGTCGCCTGACGCGACGGACCAAATGTATTGATGAATGCGCCCGCTCCCGAAAGATAGCCGCCGCAATCGACGATCCATTCCACACGAAGGCCGATCATCTTTCCGTCCTTGTCGAGCGCAAGCTCGCCGGAAAGTTTCGCAGCGCGCGCATGATGATCGCTCGCCATTGTCTCGGTACGGGTCGAAATCCACTTGACCGGCTTGCCAATCAGTTTGGACGCCAGCATAACTACAGGAAATTCCGCATAAGCCTCGCTGCGTACGCCAAAGCCGCCGCCCACATCCCAGGCATGGACCTTGATCTTGTCTTCCGGCACGCCCATTGCAATCGCAAGGCCAGGACGCATCAATGTGATGCCCTGCGTTGGGACATAGACATCGAAACTTTCATGCTTTTTGTCGTAACTGGAGATCGCTGCTTTTGGTTCCATGGGATTGCCGACGATGCGCGGGGCATCCACGGTTATCTTCGTTACATGCGCCGCGCTCTTGAACGCATCGGAAGCTTTCTGCTCATCGCCATATTCATATTCGTAGCAGAGATTGCCCGGAATATTCTCATAGAGCTGCGGCGCACCCGGTTTCATCGCAGCTTCGGTCGAAACCACGCAGGGCAGCACTTTGTAGTCGACCGCGATTTTTTCGGCAGCGTCCATCGCAGCCGACGCGCTGGTTGCTACGACAAATGCAACGCCTTGCCCTGAGAATACGACTTTCTTGACCGCCAGCACATCGCGCCCGGTGCCGATCAGTTTCTTGCCGCCTCGGCCCGGCGTCTGCTGCATTTGCGGCAAGGGCGCCATATGCGCGGTATCGGCTCCGGTTAACACCGCAAGCACGCCCGGATGTTCTTTGGCCGCGCTTGTATCGATAGATACGATTTCCGCATGTGCGTGATCGGCGCGCAGGAAAACCCCGTAAACTTCGCCGGGGAAAGACCAGTCGGAGGTATATTTCCCCTGGCCGGTGACGAGCCTGTAATCTTCACGGCGGCCTTTGAATTCCTTGCTCATATGATACCCTGTTTCTTGCGGATTGCCGGATGGATTGGATTATTCGATCAGTGATCTGGCCCGTTCGGCCAGGTGTTTGGGAGTTGCCAGCACTTGGGCGGCAATTTTCTGGAGCTCTGCGCCGCCAACCGGTTCGACCTCGATTTGCAACTTCGCGGCTTCGGCGAGAAAATCCTTGTCCTGCATGGTTCTGTCGAATGCGGTGCGCAGGACAGCCAGCCGGTCCGCCGGAACGCCATTGGTGGCGAGCGGCCGGCCCATCAGCGTTCCCGAAACAATGAGTTCGATAATCTTGCGCTCATCCTCTGTTTTGACAAGTTCGGAAACAGCGGGAATGCCGTTGAGATCGGCAGGCTTGGGCCCGGCATAGGTCAACACCTTGATGTCGCCGTCGCGCAACCAGTTGGGCTTGGTCACTTTCCAGCTCGACCATGTATTGTTGCGCGCCTGGACTTCACCGCGCTCCATGGCGAGGTTGATCGCATTCCCGCCCTGATAGCCAGTAACTATCTTGAATTTCGTCCCCGCGAATTCGTTCAACATCTGCGGAAAGGAATAGGTTATCGCGCCTTTGCCGCTGGCCCCGGCCACCACTTCTTTCGTCATCGCTTCCTGGATGGTGGATACGCCCGCAGTTTTCCATACCGTCATGGTTTCGACTGTTTGCGAGATTGTGCCGAGCCATTGCAATTGGGCGACATCGAAAATGATTGCGCTGACGCCAGCCGCCTGCATGGCTGGAAAATTCCCGGCGATCATGCCGATATTGGTTCCATCCTTTGGCGCGACCTGCAGCAGATAGGCCGCCATTTTCACTCCGCCAGCGCCCAGCATGTTCTGCGGGACGATATTAGGATTACCAGGGATGTGTTTGCCAATGAATCGCGCGACAAGCCGCGCATGCAGATCATATTCGCCGCCAACACCCACGCCGATCAGAACGTTAACCGTCTTGCCCCGGTAAAACGCAGCCATGGCTTCATCGCCGGTTTGTGCTGCAGCTCCCGCCGCACAACCTAGGGCCGCCAGCAGACCCGCCAGAACCGCTCCTGTAAAAACCTTCAATTCATCCTCCCGGCGCGGCCAGCCCAATCGACAGTATTCGTGCACAACCTCCGCCCACCAAGCGAAGCAGCATTTTTCATCGCCCGCACTATAGGCGAAGTGAACAAGCCGGTTCAATCGCCAAAGCCAGCCAATAGCCAAGCCTGAAAAAATTTGCCAGTGCGCCCAGTTCCTGCCAAAAGCCAACCGCATTCAATCTTATTTGGCAGCCGGAGATGTTCGATGGGCAAGCATTCCAATCCGATCCTGATGAATTCGGTCATCGCCGCTGCCTTGAGCCTGCCCTTGGCAATGGCCAATGCCCAGCCTGCAGATCAATTCTTCAAGGGCAAGACTGTCACAATCGCCATCGGATTTTCGGCCGGTGGAACCTATGACCTCTTCGGCAGGCTTGTTGCGCGCCACCTGGGCAAACACATCCCCGGCAATCCCACCGTGATCGGGCAGGCCATGCCGGGCGCGGGCTCGTTCGTCGCCGCCAACTGGCTTTATGCTGTTGCGCCGAAGGATGGCACCGCCATGGCCATCGTTTCCCAGACCATCGCCATGGAGGAGGCGCTCAAGAACAAAGGCGTGCGTTACAAGTCAGCCGAATTCAACTGGATCGGCAGGGCGACTTCAAACAACGAAATTCAGGTTTTTTGGCATACGTCCAAGGGCACGACTGTCGAAGGCGCCAAAACAGCAATTGTTCCGGTCGCCTCAACCGGACCCGGCTCGCCATCCGAGACCTATCCGAAATTGCTCAATGCGTTGATTGGTACGAAATACAAGCTCATCCGTGGCTACACCGGCTCCACAGCAGGCCTGCTCGCCATGGAGCGCGGCGAAGTCGATGGCGCGTTGACCTCGTGGAATACGATGAAGACGACGCGCAAGGCGCAACTTGACGACAAGAGGGCCTTCATCGCGGTCCAATATCTGCTCAAGCGCTCGCCCGATTTGCCGAACGTTCCTGCCGTCGTAGAGCTCGCAACCAACGATTCCGATCGCCAATTGCTGACCTTCGCCGCTGCCAGCGGCGACATTGGCCGCGCCTTCATCGCACCGCCGGGCTTGGCCCCCGAGCGCGTCAAGGTACTGCGCGACGCCTTCGACGCGACGATGAAGGACCCGGAATTGCTCAACGAAGTGAGCAAGGCGCAACTGGATTTCGAGCCTGCGCCCGCAGCCGAACTCGAGAAGCTCGTCAAGGTCACATTGGCCACACCGCCGGAGTTGATCGAGCGCATGGAGAAAATTCTAGCTGCTGAATGAGTTGATTTACTTCTTCGCAAGCCCGAGCTTTTCGATCAGCGCGCCTACTTCGGCGCGATCCTGCAGCAGATATTTGTCGAGGTCCGCGCCGGTAATGACAGTTGGGTCATAAAGCTCGTTCTTCTTGGCAATTTCGATATAGGCAGGCGATTTCATCGCCTCGCCAAAAACCAAGATCAGCTTTTGCCGTACGGCTGGCGGGAGGCCTTTGGGCGCCAGCAAATATTGAATGGCGTTTCCCTTGAAGGGATAACCCATTTCAATGAAATTGGGCACATCGGCGGCGACGTCGATCCGCGTGGCTTCGCCTGACGCCAGAAGGCGCATTGTTCCTGAACGAATATGTTCGCTGAAGGCGGCCGCCGAACCCATGCCCGCAGTCACATGTTGCGCCAGCACCGCATTGGTAACAGGCGCATCTCCATTCAGCGGCACGAGATTCACGTCAAGATTCTCCTGCATCAACACGGCCTTGATGATGATCGCTCCGGTCGTACCTGCACCAATCATTCCGATAGACAGCTTGCCGGGATTGGCCTTGGCCTCGTTTACGAAATCCTTGAAACTGCGGATGGGGCTTTTCGAACTGATCATCACGCCTGCGCGCTGGCGGGCCGCCATCAGCAAGGCGTCCGTGCTTTCCAACATATCCGGACGGATGCTCTGAAAATGATGAGCAACTGTCAGAACTGAACTTGGCGTGATCGCAATTGTGTAACCATCCGCAGGCGCTGCGATCAATTCGCTGATCGCCAGCGCTCCGGCAGCGCCGCCCTTGTTGATAACGAGCATTTCCTGCCCCAGCGCCTTGCGCGATTCCTGCGATAATACGCGCGCCAGAACATCGGTCGATCCACCCGCAGGAAAGCCGACGAGAATGCGGATTTGCTTGTTGGGAAAATCGCTCTGAGCCACAGCTGGAGCGGTAAGGATCGCAGGCGCTGCAGCCAGAACAAAAGCTGCAATTGAACGGAATTTCATGAAGCCAACCTTCTCATTAGTGCCGGGCGATGGAGCGGCAGATCATTTTTTTTCAACGTCAGCTTTAACGACACCGAGCTTCGTCGCGATCACCAGCGCGCGTTCGCGTTCTCTCAGCAGGAAGGCGTCGAGCTCCTCGCCCGTCATATTGCTGTTATCTTCCGCCAGATGCTGTTTCAGGATTTCGCTGTAAGCCGGGGTCGCCGTCGCCGCCTTGATGCCTTCGATCAGCTTTGTACGAATGGCGGCGGGCGTACCGCGCGCAACCATGAAATATTGCAAGGTCGTCACGGAATGATTGTAGCCGTGTTCAATCAGCGTGCCTGTATCGGGCGAAATATCCAGCCGGTCTTTCTCCATGGACGCAATGAGCCGCATGGTCCCCGCGCGAATATGTTCGGCAAAGCCGCTGGCTGACGACGTTGCAACACTGACATGCCCCCCAAGCAATGCGATGGCGACCTGCTGATCACCAATCATCGGCACAATGGGCGCATCCACATTCTGCTCCTGGATAATAGTGCGCATGATCAACGATATCGACGTGCCCGCTCCCGGCGAACCGATGGAAATCGCACCCGGCTTTGCGCGCGCCGCATCTATCATATCTTTGACATTGCGGATGGAACTATCGGACCTGACCGCAAGTCCGCTGCGCAAACGTCCAGCAATCGCAAGGGCATGGGTGGCGTCAATCAGATCGGGCCGCGTATTCTGGAACAAATGCGTGAGCGTCATGATGCCGCTGGGCACGATACCAATCGTATAACCATCAGGCGTCGCGTTAGCGACTTCGCTGATTGCGATGGTCGAGGTCGCGCCAGGCCGGTTGATGACAATCATGTCTGCGCCGAAGAATTTGCGCCCTTCTTGCGCAACCATTCGCGCCATCACGTCAGTCGACCCGCCCGGCGGAAAGCCAACAAGAATGCGAATCTGTCTGTTGGGAAAATCGTTCTGCGCCAGCGCCGGCGTCAAGATGAGACAACCGGCCCAGACCGCAGCTGCAGCGAGCATGCGCTTGTTCATGGCGTCCTCCCGGACTTCCGCCGTGTTGCCCACGGTCAGCAGCCTAAAGGCTATGGCATGCTGAAATAACACGCAAGCCCGCTGGCAAAGGCATCCGGAATTGCCCGGTCATGACGCGCATCCGGCTGAACACGCGATAACAGACGGCAACTCAGCGGCGTGACTTGGCTTACTTGGCGCTGTCCTTGCCCAATCCCAGCCTTTTCACGAGCGCAATCGACTCCTGCCGATCCTTCTGAAAATAAGCGTCCAGCTCTTCGCCCGTCATCTTCGTCGGCCAATGCAGAACATTCTGCTTGGCAATCTCGACAAAGGCCGGTGAATTAACCGCCTTGGTCAAGGCATCAATGAGTTTAGCCTTGATATCCGCAGGCGTTTTCTTCGGCGCCATGAAATATTGCAGCGTGCCGGAATAAAGATCATAGCCCTGCTCGATCAATGTCGGAACATCCGGCGCCACATCCAGTCGCTCATTGTCCATGGATGCGAGCAAGCGCATCGTGCCTGCGCGTATGTGTTCGGCAAAACCTGCTGCTGACGTGGTGCCCGCACTCACATGCCCGCCCATCATCGCTTGCACGACAGGCGCATCGCCCTGCATCGGCACAAGGCTGATATCTGACTTTTCCTGTATGATGATGGCCTGCAAGAGCACTGCCACGCCTGTGCCAACTCCTGGCGTCCCAATGGAAATCTTGCCGGGATTCTCGCGCGCAGCGGCGAGCAGATCTTTCACGCTTCGCAACGGACTATCGGACTTGACGGCAAGGCCGGTGCGCTGGCGGCCCGCTACAACCAGCGCCGATGTGACATCAAGGAGATCGCTGCGCACATTCTGAAACAGCGGTGTCATGGTCATCACGCCGCTCGGTGTGATGCCGATTGTATAACCATCGGGATCAGCATTGGCGACATCGGCCATGGCGATCGTGGCAGCGGCGCCGGGCTTGTTCACGACAATGAGATCCTGCCCCAGCGTCTTGCGTGCTTCCTGCGCCGCAACGCGCGCCAGCACATCCGTCGAGCCGCCAGCTGAAAATCCAACCATGATGCGGATAGGACGGGTCGGATAGGAGGTTTGCGCAAGCGCGGGAGTGAGAGAGGCGCTTAGGATAGCGAGCGCGGCGATGCTGCGGAATTTCATTTAACCCTCCCTGATCATTTCCATCGACGGTATGGGAGCGGGCCATAAGACGCAAGCGTCGGCATAGCTATCCCAGGCTCGGATCGAGCACGATTTTGCCCATGCCGGGATCAGCCTCCATCATGCGATGCGCCTCCTGCGCTTTTGATAGCGGCAGGATATGGGCGATGCGGACCTTTATTTTCCCCTCGGCTGCGGCAGCAAAACACTTCGGCAGATCTTCTTCCCGTGCGCCCGGCATGCCTCTGATGGTGATGCGCCGGTCATAAAGATGAAAGAAATCGATCGGCACGACAGGCCCGCCGTGCGCGCCCGCCGTCACCAGACGTCCGTTCATGCCCAGCGTATGAAACGCGTCGGGCAGGACCTTTGGATTGGCGATATTGTCATACAAAACATTGACGCCCTTGCCTCCAGTGATTTTCATCACCTCGTCCTTAAGGTTCTGCGTCGAGTAATCAATTGCGTAGTCCGCTCCGAGTTCAAGACCGGTATCGGCCCGCGCGCGCGAACCGGCTGTGGCGATCACTCTCGCGCCAATGATATTTTTGGCGATCTGGATGCCGACCATGCCCAGATTCCCGCTCGCGCCCATGATCAGGATCCACTCGTCCTTTTTCAGTTGCGCTTCGTTGAACAGAAGATTCCACGCGGTCGGGCAATGGCGCATGATGACGGAGGCTTCGCGGAAATCGAGATCGCGCGGCAGGGCCACAACTTCATGCGAGGGGATGCAAACCAGTTCGGCAAAGCCGCCGGGGCGGCGGATGCCCATCATGCCGCGCGGTCCGTTGTAGGGCTGGCCGTCTGCCCCATTGCCGTCCTCGGTGATGATATCGAGCGGCATGCCGCCGGCCGCTGCCACGTGATCCCCCACTTTCCACTGGGTGACGCCGGGACCGACGGATTCGACTACACCCGCGCAATCGACGCCGGGGATGCAGGGCAATTGCGCATTGCGCTGCATCTGCGCCCCGCGCCGCAAGGCGACGTCAAGCACGCGATTAACCGTGGCTGCATGAACGCGGATGCGAATTTCCCCCAGACGCGGCTGCGGATCTGGAACATCCTCGTATTTCAGAACATCAGGCGGGCCGTATTCGCGGAAGATGGCGGCTTTCATGTTTCCCCCAAAACTGTTGTTGTGTCAGGTGATGAAACGAAAATCCTGTCAATGCAAGGGCTCGCCTGAGGCCTGAAACACAAAGAGTTTATCTGCGGGAATTCCGTTCACGTGTAAAAATCCACTTGGACCGGTCAAACCGCCAATGAGGCGGATCGCGTCACGGGAGATCCCACATGAAGCTTGTTCCACTTTTCGCCGCAGCGGCCATTCTCGCTGTCACCGCCCCTGCGGCTCTGGCGCAACAGAATGTCAATATACGCGGCACTCTGTCCGCCTTTGACGGCAAGGTGCTGCAGATCAAGAGCAATAATGGTCAGGACGTTGCGGTCAATTTACCAGAGAATGTCAACATATCGGCCACCAAAGCCTTTACGCTTGCCGACGCCAAGCCAGGCATGATGCTGGGCGTCACCACCATCCAGAAAGAGGGCGCGCTGGTCGCTATCGACGTACGTCCCATTCCCCCGGCTGCCAAACCCGGCCTTTCGCCCTATGATCTGGCGCCCCAATCCACAATGACCAATGCCGCGCTGGAAGGCTCAGTGGCTGGTTCAGGCACGCAGGAACTCACGCTGAACCATGGCGGGGGCACAGTGAAAGTCATGGTCCCCCCCGGCACACCCATGTCGCAAGCTGTTCCCGGTGCGCGTGAAGACCTAAAGCCCGGCGAAACCATCTATGTCGCAGCCCGGCGCGAAGAAAGCGGAGCGCTGACTGCCCTGCGCGTTCAGGTCAGCAAGAATGGTGTGAAGCCGACGCAATGATGTCTGATTGCCTGCCATGAAAAACGGCCGGGCAATTGCCCGGCCGTTCTGCTTTAAACAGCCGCCCTGCCTCAAATGGAGGGTATGAGTGTCTTCAATGCCGGGAACCATGTACCCAACAGCGTCGGCGGCCACGGAATTGTTAGCAGCTGATCGAACACGACGTAGATGAACACCGTGAGCCCAACAGCCTGCGGGATCACCAGCTTCCACGGCTCGTTACCTTCCAGCCGCATCAGCGCGACCACGAAGATCGGCACGGTGGGGATCAGTCCGATCAGCCACATCGAGGCCATGAACGCCAGCAACCAGCCGAAGAATATGGCGGCACGCTGGAGCACCAGCTTGTCATCCATGTCATCGGTGCCTGAATCGATGTCCATGTGGATCTTCTTCTCGATGCCCTTTTCCGCCGCAGCCGCAATCGAGATATCGATCATGTGCTGGGGATCACGGAACATTTCATTGAGAAGGCTCACAATTGTGAACGTCAGCGCGAGCCCCCCCACAATCAACGGCACAATCTTGGCGGAGAAGTTCCAGTGCGAAGCCTCCCAGACCATGTAGCCGATCACCGCCACCATGAACACGTGCATCAGCATGGAGAGTTCAAAGCGCGGCTTGCCGAAGCCCGACAGCATGCCCTTGATGCCGCCATGGCCTTTGATGTCGGCAATCAGCGGACGGAACAGACCAAGAGCTGACAGCGCGAACAGGGCCAGCACCAGCGGACGCCAGAACCAGTCAATGCCGTAACGCTGAATCGAGATGAACAGATAGCGTTCGACGATATCGCCCAGCACGCAGCCCAGGATCAGCGGCGGACGCGGCCATTTGAGCTGCTTCATCGCCCAGCCAAGAACGCCGAAGATCAGCAGCGTCCACAGGTCGCCCCAGTTACGCGAACCCTGGAACGCGCCAATGTAGATGATGCCGAGAACCGATGGCATGATCAGCGTGTAACGCAGTGTCGCAAGCTTGGCGAACTGGCCGGAGAACATATAGCAGAGACCGGCGCCCAAAACGTTGGCGAGAGCAACAGACCACACCATGGCATAGGTAACATTCAGATGCTTGCCGAGCATATCAGGGCCTGGAACCAAGCCATGGATCATGAAGGCGCCAAGCAGGATAGCCATGCCCGCAGAACCAGGCACACCGAACGCAACTGTCGGCACAAGCGCGCCACCCTCACGGGAGTTGTTGGCGGATTCAGATGCGATAACGCCGCGGACGTCGCCGGTGCCGAAGGTTTGTGCAGCGCCCTTTTCCGTGCGAAGCGCATGACCATAAGCGAGCCAGTCAACCACCGCTCCACCGATGCCGGGGACCGCGCCGAGAGCTGCGCCAAGCCATGAACACCGCAGCACCAGCCACCAATGGGTGAAGCAATCCTTCGCCCCGTGAATCATGCCGCTGACACTGGTTTCAAGCTGTTTGGAACCTGCAGCGATCGATGTGCGGGTAATCGCAAGGTCGGCAAGTTCCGGCAACGCAAAGAGGCCGAGCACAATCGGCACCAGCGGCGGACCTTCCCAAAGATAGAGCGAGTCCAGCGTCCAGCGCAGGGTGCCGGTCTGGGGATCGGAGCCAACCATGGAGATCAACAGGCCAAGGCAGCCTGCAACCAGCCCGCGCAAGGGCGCATTGCCCGCCAGCACCGCCACCATGGAAATACCAAGCACCGCAAAAGCCAGGAGCTCAGGCGACCCGATATACAGCATGATGGGCCGCAGGATTGGCAGCGAAATGCCCATCAGGATAGCGCCGAAAACGCCGCCCATCATCGAGGACATATAGGCTGCAGAGAGCGCGCGTCCGGCCTCACCGCGCTTGGCCATAGGCAGACCGTCAAGAACCGTCGCGGCGGATCCCGCTCCTCCCGGCACACCGAAGAGAATGGCCGGGATGGGATCGCCGGTGGCCGTTGTCGAGCCCAGCCCCAGCAACAGCGCCATGGCTGCATAGGGATCCATATTGAAGGTAAAGGGCAGCAGAAGTGCTGTTCCCGCCAGACCGCCAATGCCCGGCAGAATGCCGAGAACGAGGCCCAGAATAACGCCCGAGAACAGCATGAGCAGCCGGAACGGGTCCATAAGCATGACGAAGGCCTGTCCGGCCGCTTGCAACATATTGGCTTCCATGAGGATTAGCCCTGATTTTCTATGATTGGATACCGCCTCGGCCCGCGCGCAATTGCGCGCAGCAGATAAAGGTCGCCGTGACTGTGGAATGAGTTGGCGTTTCGCCCGGTCAGGTCGTCAGCGGGGGCCCGCGAGGGTCGAAATGGCGCGGAAAGAAGCTAGCTTCCGCTTTGAAATGTTTTTTGATGTGGGAAACGGGGCCACAGATCGGGATGATCTCGGCGACACGAGGAGACGGTGGTGGAATTATAGGATCGACGGGGAGCGCAGGATCATCGCACTCCACGACAACGATGGACGATGAGCTCCCCGAATGAAATCCGGCGACCTCGATATAATCGTTGACCGGGAAAGCCTGGACCATGAAATAGACAAAAACGAGCAGCCAATAGGCAACGCACGTCAGACGTGCGGCCTCGTATCTCGCCTTGATCTGTCTCAGATCTATCATCCCGACACCCGCCCCCTCAAGCGGAAAACTATCGACTGTCGTTTGCGCCCAATCCCGCTCCGCCTTTGATTTTGGCCGCAGCAACAATTCTGGCGAAAGTCCTACTTCCCTCTTACGTGCACCCCTACCGGGTACTATTCATCTTGATTGAAGCACAACTCTAGACGAATTCAGTTCCGCCTAGAAGCTTTATTTTTTCGCAACTGACGCGCGGTGGAGGCCGGAGCAATACAGTTCATTCAACGCTCAGCGAATCATGACGCGCTTGACGGCAGCACCGGTCCCGAACAGACAGAGCGCAATCACCAGAAACACACCGCCTACACCCGCCACTCCGGCGATCACCGAACCTGCGAACGGAATGAGAAATTGCCCCATCCGGTTTCCGGTCAGGCGCAAGGTCATGGCCGTGCCGCGTGCGCCGGCGGGCGCGAGATTGACTACATTTGACAGACACACTGTCACCGCCAGTCCAAGGCCGAAACCAATCAGTACGGCAGCAACATAGAGCCAGACAACAGAGAGCGGCAGTCCGATCAGGGCGTAGCCAAAGGTCGCGATGGCCATGCTCCAGAACGTTAGCTGGGCCCGTCCCGCGATACGCAGCAAAGGCCCGTAGAAAACGCGCGAGAAAATTGAAGCAACTGCGCGCACCATGAGCACCATACCGACGTTTCCAGCATCAATATGCCGTTCGACCCCCAGAAGCGGTAGATAGATGACGGCCAGATCCATCGAGGCCACAGTCATGACGCTGGCCATGATGACAGCAATCAGACCCGGAACGCCGAGAATTTCGGCCAGCGGCACCATTGGCTTGTCTTTCACATCGCCTGCTGGCCGCAATGCGGGCCGCATGGTGAAGGCGATCGCCAGCGTTGCCAGCGACATGGCCATGGCCAGAGCAAACAATATGCCCGTGGGCGGAATGTGGGCGGAACCCGCCAGCCAGCTGATCAGGGCGGGCGCAATCATCTGGCCAACTGAAAGGACCACCATATACCAGCCGAACACCCCCTCGCGGCTCACCGTCCCCGCGCATCGCAATGTAAGCGCTTGGTGTCCCGCCATAGTGAAGAGGTGGCCGATACCGGCGATGACGGAATAAAGCGTCAGCGACCATGCCGTCTCCGGCCAAAGCCAGAAGCCCAGATTAGCTAGCAACTGAAAGCCTGACCCGATCCAGATCGAATGGGAATCGTGGCCTCTGTCGATATAGCGTCCCAGGGATATCGCCAGAAAGATCGGCAAAAGAGCATAGCCGGAATTGATCGCGCCATACCAGATATAGGATACGTCCAGTTCAATCGCGCGATAGGACGTCGTGACCCGGGTAAGGCCGGTGACAACCTGAAACATCAGGGCGTGCAACAAAAAGGGCGTGAGCAGGCGCAGGTCGTAATCGTGCTTCGCCTGCGGACTGCTCATATTGCCATTCATCCCGGTAGAAACTTTGCATCTGGCGCTAAAAGCCTTCCTTGCGCCCGCCAAGTCAAGCAATCAGATTGCGGCAACCGCCGCGCTTGGCGCATCCCTGCCCTGCATTGGCAACGGCAAAGGGACGGGGGAACTTTGCGCTCCCGTCTGGCTGCTGTAGTCTGCAAACCAGAACACTCGGGAGGCCCAGATAACTCGCATGAGCAGCGCCAGCAATCCGGTTGACACGGCAGACGCAGGTGATTTCGACTATATTGTCGTTGGCGCAGGTTCTGCCGGGTGCGTGATTGCCAACCGGTTAAGCGCAGATCCGCGCAATCGCGTCCTTCTGCTGGAAGCAGGCGGCAAAGACAACTGGATCTGGTTCCATATCCCAGTTGGTTATCTCTTCGCCATCGGTAATCCCCGCGCTGACTGGATGTTCAAGACCGAAGCCGAGGGCGGCCTCAACGGGCGCACCCTGGCCTACCCGCGCGGCAAGGTCATCGGCGGCTGCTCGGCTATCAACGGCATGATCTATATGCGCGGTCAGGCGGCTGACTACGATGGCTGGCGACAGATGGGGCTCGATGGATGGGGCTGGGATGATGTCCTGCCCATTTTTAAGAAGCACGAAGATCACTACGCTGGCGCCAATGAGCTGCATGGCGAAGGCGGCGAATGGCGCATTGAGGAACCGCGCATACGCTGGAAAATTCTCGACGCCGTGCAGGACGCTGCCGAGACGGCAGGCATAGCCAGGACCGATGATTTCAACACGGGAAACAATGCCGGATCGTCTTATTTTCAGGTCAACCATCGGCGCGGACGCCGCTGGAGCGCTGCGCGCGGCTTTCTCAAACCCGTGCTCAATCGCCCCAATCTGAAATTGGCAACCAATGTGCACGTCGAGCAAGTGGAATGCGAAGGCAAGCGCGCCCGGGCTGTCGTGTACAGGCAAAACGGCAAAAAGATGCGCGCCCGCGCCGGCGGCGAAATTATTCTGACCGCCGGCAGCATCGGAACACCGCAAATCCTTCAGCTTTCGGGCATAGGTAATTTCGTGCAGTTCGACGCGCTTGGCATAACCGGCGTGCAGCATCTCCCGGGCGTTGGCGAGAATTTGCAGGACCATCTTCAATTACGCATGATCTACAAGGTGCAGAATGTGCGCACATTGAATGTCGACTATCAGTCGCTCATCAAACGCGCCTGGATGGGCGTGGAATATGCCCTCTTCCGCAGTGGCCCGATGAGCATGGCGCCCTCGCAACTGGGTATGTTCGCCCGTTCCAGCGAGGAATATGAGACGCCGAACGTGCAATATCATGTGCAACCGCTGTCGCTCGACAGATTCGGCGAGCCTCTGCATACTTTCCCTGCTGTCACCATGAGTGTCTGCAACCTGCGCCCGACGAGCCGCGGCAGCGTTCATTTGAAATCCACCGACCCGCGTGATCCCCCGGCGATCGCGCCCAATTATCTCTCGACAGAAGCTGATCGCAGGGTCGCGGTAGATTCCATTCGCCTTACCCGCAAGATCATGGCTTCCTCCGCGCTTGCGCCCTATCAACCCAGCGAATACCTGCCGGGCGCGCATATCTCCAGCCACGACGATCTCGAACGCGCCGCTGGCGATATCGGCACGACGATCTTCCACCCCGTCGGCACAGCAAAAATGGGCGTCGATGGCGATCCCATGGCTGTCACCGACAAACGGCTGCGCGTTATCGGCATGGAAGGACTACGCATCGCCGATGCCTCAGTCATGCCGGCGATCACATCAGGCAACACGAATTCACCCGTGATGATGATCGCTGAAAAAGCTGCACAGATGATATTGGAAGACACGAAGCGCTAGACCGCCTGACTTATCTGGGATTACGGCCCACTGATCTTCGCCGTCTTCAAAATCTCCGGCCATTTGGCGATATGCCCGTCAAGAAAGATGCGCATGTCGTCCGCGCTGCCCGGCAACGGCTCCATGCCAAGCTTGTCGAAGGTTGCGAGAAGATCCGGCGCTTTCAGCGCTTCGTTAACGTGCTGATTAAGCTTTTTCACAACGGCTTCGGGCATGCCTGCCGGTCCCGCGAGCGCTGTCCAAGCGTCTGGCCCAAACCCGAGTTGCGGATAACCGCTTTCCACAAACGTCGGGGAATCCGGCAGTAGCTTATTGCGTTCGCGATGGGTGATGGCGATCACTTTCACCTGCCCCGCCGCCGCCAGTTCCAGCACGTTTGAAATCGGCACGAAATTCATATGGATCTGTCCGGCCAGCAAGTCCTGCCGCGCATTCTCGCCGCCCCTGTAGGGCACGCTCAGGATATCGATATTTTCCATGACCTTGAAATATTCGCCAAGAATTTGTGGGCTGGTTCCAAGACCAAAACCAAAACTCACCTTGCCCGGATTGGTTTTGGCGTATTGTACAAATTCCTTCACCGTACTGGCGGGGAACCTCGGCGGCACAATCATCACATGCGACCAGCCCGCCAGTTTCGCAATCGGCGTAAAACTCTTCACAGGATCAATATCGAGCTTGGGATAAAAAATGTTCATGTAGGCCAGCGACTGGCCCGCCAATAGCAGCGTATATCCATCTGGGGGAGCAATCGCGACAGCCTTGGAGCCTATGGTCGTCCCCGCCCCGGGCCGGTTTTCAATGATAAACATCTGCCCGATGGTTTGCGAGACTTTCTGGAACATCACCCGCGCCAGCACATCGACGGGAGATCCCGCAACATAAGGCACAATCAGCTTGATGGATTGCGAAGGATAATTCTGCGCCGTAGCACCCGTGGCAAAAACAAGTCCACAAGCGGCCGCCAATGTGCCTTTGAGCAAGCTGAGCCTGTTCATAGCAAAATCCTCCTATATCGCCGCAGATTGCGACTGCAGCGTTAGGTGGAGGCTAACGCCAAAGGACCAAACATGGAACCCAAAAACATTCTGTCCTGTCTCCTTGCCGCGACTCGTGCCATAAGCCCGCCATGGCCTCCCAACCGCAAATCTCCGATCCGGGCTTTGGCGTTTACGTCCACTGGCCGTTTTGTCTGTCAAAATGTCCGTATTGTGATTTCAACAGTCATGTGCGAGCGGCTCCACCGGATGAATCGAAATTCGTCCAGGCTTTCCGAGCCGAACTAGTCCACCGGGCTTTGCTCGCACCGGGGCGGGTTGTATCCTCGATTTTTTTTGGTGGTGGTACGCCTTCACTGATGCAGCCATCAACGGTCAGTGAGATTCTCGATGCAATCGGTGACAACTGGAGTGTCGCAGGAGATGCGGAAATCACGCTGGAAGCCAACCCCACATCTGTCGAAGCGGATCGCTTTGCTGGCTATCGCGCTGCGGGTGTCAACCGTGTCTCGCTTGGTGTTCAGGCCCTGGACGACACCGATCTCAAGGCGTTGGGACGCATGCATTCGGTGGCCGAGGCGATGGCCGCCCTCGATATTGCGGCTCGTCATTTCGAACGCTTCAGCTTCGATCTCATCTATGCCCGTCCCGGGCAGTCCCCCGCCCAATGGCGCGCCGAGCTTGCAGAGGGCATCCGCCGGGCCGGTGGACACATGTCGCTCTACCAGCTGACCATCGAGCCCGAAACGATGTTCGAGCGGCTGTTCAAGGCTGGCAAGATCACCATGCCTGACGAAGACTCTGCGCGAGAATTATGGGACATCACCCAGGAGATGACCGAGCAGGCGGGCCTGCCCTCCTATGAAGTTTCAAATCACGCGCGGCCTGGCGAGGAAAGCCGCCATAATCTCATTTATTGGCGCTATGGCGAATATGCTGGTGTCGGTCCCGGCGCACATGGCCGCTTGATCACACCGCGCGGGCGGCTTGCACAATCAACCGAAAAGCATCCGGAGATGTGGGCGACCATCGTTCAGGCCGACGGGCACGGCATCATCGAGGAAGACGTGCTGTCCGCCGAAGAACAGGGCGACGAATACCTGCTGATGGGAATGCGCCTGCGCGAAGGCATCGACATCGAAAGGTTTGCCCAATTGCGAGGTCAGCCGCTCGATGCCGGACGCATAGCATCACTGGTTGAAGACGGCATGATCGAGCAAACTCCGGATGGACGCATTCGTGTCACCCGCGAGGGCATGGCCGTGCTGGATTCCGTGGTTGCTGATCTGGCAGCATGAACGATTGCAGGAAAAGTGGGCTCCGGTTTTCCGTCCGCGATCGCGCAAGAGCAAAAAGTTCTGCACATAGCGGTTCATTCAAACTACTATGTGCAGAACTCAGGTCTGCGGCTTCACGCCCTGAAAACTGCGCGGAGCCGGGCTGACCACTGTCGTCTGCCCGTTGCGGATCTGCTGAACGGAGAGGCCGCGATCATTCAGGCCATCGGGACGCAACCGGAAAAGTCCATCCGCGCCGACAGCCCCGTTTGGATCGGTCAGTGAAGCCTCATTGAGACGTTGCGCGCCAGCCAGCGCTCCCACCAGCGTAACCGCGTCATAGGCAAGAGAGGCCAGCCGCACCGGGTCCGAATTGAACTTGGCACGATAACGCTGGGCGAAATCATTGAAGCCGGAATTCTCCGGCGCAGCGAACCAAGCGCCTTGCAACAACGGCAGTTTCAACACCCGGGAATCAGCCCACACGCCTGTTCCCAAAACTTGAACTTGCGCAGGTTTGATACCGGCGGCGGTCAAAGCCCGTGAAACCTCTGCCATCGCGCCGGGTTGCTCGGGAATGAACAATGCATCGATCTGCGCCGCTACCCCGCCCAGCCGCTGTGCGGCAGCGGTCGGATTACCCTCCGGAAACCGCTCAATGGTGACGACACGCAGACCCCGCCGTCCCGCGGCCTGCTGGAAGGCGGCCAAAGCAACGTTGCCGTATTCGCTTTCGGGGATCATCGCCGCAAAGCTCTTCTTGCCCCGGTCAGCAGCAAAATCGACAACGCGATTGACCGCGCTTTCGACAAGGAACGAGAGCAGATAGACCCCGCGCGCCGCCACGGATGGATCGGTCGAGAAAGCAATTACGGGCTTGTTGGTGCGGCGGCCTACGGCGCCGACTTCGCGAACATTCGCCGCAAACAGGGGGCCGACGAAAGCCTGCGCGCCTTCCTGAACCGCGGCTTCGGCTGCCGCTCTGGCCCCAGCCGGCGACGATCCATCGTCCTTGATGATCAGCGTCATCGACTGACCGACCTGCTCCATCGCTAGGGTTGCTGCATTTCGCAGCGATGTCCCGACTCCGCTGGGTTGATTACCCTGCGTCAGCGGCAAAATGATTGCGACCCGGGTTGGTCCAGTCCCGATGATATCGCCCGTCGGAGCGACCGTTGGCTGTGCCGGTTGGGCCTGCTGAACAGGAGGAGCGATAGGATCGGCAGGCCCACCAAGCCCGGGAATCGAGTTGCAGCCGGACAGAAATGCCGCCGAGGCCAGGATCGAAGCCATTAAAGGAACACGCACCTGACGGCGCGGAAGCCGGAGCAATTCACTTGTGACCATTGCGGAACTGCTCATGTTCGTTTTCCGTAATCTGACTCGACGCGCAAAGATTAACCCACGACATCGGGCAGAAGTGCGCTACCGTCCGGGCTGTTGACGGACCATAGTATCGCAAGGACGATCCGGCAAAGTAAACACACGGTAAGAAAACAAGGTTAATGGGCGGTTGTTGCCTATTGGGCACAATTTGTTCTATATATCAAACAAACGTATGATATAAAGAACGGAGCGGGGTTATCATTCCCAAGCTGACGTTGGGAATACTGGATCGGCAGATCGGGCGGCATCAGACATGAGCAATCACCAGCGAAACCGCAGTAGCGGAGACGGCCCAGGGCCCGAAACGCCGGAACGGCGGATGACATTCACGGCCTTTGGGATTCAGGCCGAGGCTCAGTCCCTCGAACCCGGTCTGCATGTAGTGGCGACCCCCATCGGCAATCTCGGCGATATCTCCCTGCGCGCGCTCGGCACCCTGGCGGCAGCCGATGCGATTATCGCAGAGGATACCCGCGTGACCCGTATTCTACTCGCCCATTATGGCATCACCACACCACTGGTCGCCTATCATGAACACAACGCAGCGGTTGTCAGGCCTCACCTTCTCGCCCGTCTCGAATCCAGCGCAAAACTGGCGCTCGTCTCCGATGCCGGAACACCGCTGGTTTCCGACCCCGGTTTCAAACTCGTCGCTGAAGCTGTCGCTGCGGGATTCAAGGTGACCTCCGCACCAGGTGCCTCGGCAGTGCTGGCTGCGCTCGTCGTCGCAGGCCTGCCGACCGACAGGTTCTTTTTCGAAGGCTTCCTCCCACAAAAGGGTTCGGCGCGACGCGGACGCATCGGCGAAATCGCAACCGTCCCGGGGACACTGGTGTTTTTCGAATCGCCGCGCCGTCTCGCGGATATGCTGGCGGATCTTGCCGCTGTTCTGGGTGACCGCGAGGCGGCCGTCGCGCGCGAACTCACCAAATTCTACGAAAACGTACGCCGTGGCCGCCTGAATGAACTTGCCGCCCAATATGCTAATGAAGAGGCCCCGCGTGGTGAGATCGTCGTGCTTGTGGCTCCGCCAGGCGAAGAAACAGTGGCTCTCGGCGAAGCCGATCTCGACGATCGCCTGCGCACCGCGATGAAGAAGCATTCTGTAAAAGATGCGGCGTCTCTCATCGCCGCTGAAACCGGAATGAAGCGCCGTGATGTCTATGCCCGTGCCATCGCCCTTGCGTCGGAAACACCCGTCGATGAACCAGGTGGCCGCGGATGAAGCAGCCGGAGCCTGGAAAAGATCGGCCTCAGACTGACGCGCACAAACGCCGCAAAGCCTTCATTTTCGGGCTTCGCGCCGAAAGCGTCGCTGTTCTGTTGTTGCGTATGAAAGGCTTTTCTATTCTGGCGCGGCGGTACCTTGGCGCAGGCGGCGAGATCGACATTATTGCTGTGCGGGGCTCGACGATAGTTTTTGTAGAAGTCAAAGCGCGCGCCAGCATAGAAGAAGCCATGACAAGCATAACTGCGGAAAAGTCGCGCCGCATGTCGCGCGGCGCGCGCCATTGGCTCGCCAGAAATCAAAGTGCTGCAGGAAAGACCTGGCGCGGCGACGCCATATTTCTCTCGCCCTGGCAATGGCCACGCCACGCGCCCAATTTCATTGAGCTCGATATTTCCTAACCTATTTCACCGCAAAAATCTGCCGGACGCGCTCGCGAACTTCGTCGGAAACATTGGCTGCGCCTGCAACAGTCTTTTCCAGATAGACATGATCTTCGGGCTCAAGGTCGATTTGCACCTTCGCCAGTTCCCCTCTGAGCTCCGGGTCCTTTGTCATGGCCTGAAAACCATCCCGCAGCGCCTTTGCAATATTTGGCGGCAGGTCTGGCGGGGCCGTGTAGGAACGGCCAATGGCGCCACCGGAGGCGTAAACGCCCAGAAGCGCCTTGTCCTGCTCTGTCTTCGCAAACTCCAGCAAGGCCGGCACATCCGGCAATTCCGGATCGCGGGTGGGCAGCACCTGCAAGATGATCTTGATCTTCTTTTCGCGCAGCCAGTCTTGTTTGGTGGCCTTGATTCCTGCCCAGGATGTGCCCGCTGCGTCAGTCTCGCCGCGCTCCATCGCCAGCATACCCGGCCCGGCTGAGGCATAGCCTGAAATCACCTTGAATTTCGTACCCGCCAACGCGTTGAGAAGTTTCGGTACGATCTCCGCCAGATTGCCCGGCCCCGTGCCTGCCATCGTCATCTCTGTCGACAGCACGTCAGCGATCGATTGCGCCTTTGATTTATGCCAGACGAGAATGATGTTGTTCGAGGACGCAATGCGTCCGATCCAGGTATATTTCGTTGCGTCATATTTCACGCCGGGATTGCGCAGCGCCTGTTCCATCACGACGGTTTCACCGAGCGCCCCGAGAGCTGTACCATCTTTGGGTGCGACTGAATAAAGATAATTGGCCGCCTGCAAAGATCCGGCGCCAGGCATGTTATTGGCAATGACTGTGGGATTGCCCGGAATATGCTTGCCCAGATGTTTGGCTACTATGCGCGCATAGAGGTCGTAACTCCCGCCGGGCGCATAGCCGATATACATATTGATCGTGCGTTTGGAGCGATAAAACTCTTCCACGCTTTGCTGGGCGTGAGCGGAAGAAGCGGCCGCTATCAGCAAACACAACACCGCCGCGCCAGCCACAAAGGCACGAAGAGCCCCGGGGGCGCGATATAACTTGCGATATTTCATAGCCACTCCCCGCAGCACGACAGATCAAGCCTTGAGCAATTCGAGCATAACTTCAGCCACAGCATCGGCGTTTTCAAACTGTGCCGCGTGACCGGCACCAGCGATGACCTTCAGCTTGCCCGCTCCGGAAAGCCCCGCCGCATAAGCCTCGCCATGACTGCGCGGAACAAAATGATCCTTCTCGCCCCAGACCACAGCCGCCGGCATTTTGGCGCGGTGCAGGCGATTGATCAGCGAACGATTGTAGAGATAGGGCGGCTTGAATCCGACAAAAGATGCAAAACGGATAATTTCATAGCGCCGCGTCTCTTCATCCAGATCGCCGCGCCCATTGGGATAATAGCGTTGCGCCAGTGCTGCCTCATTCGATGAGAACAACATGTTGCGCATGGTCGCATAATCAACGCCGCGTTCGGGTTGCGTATGCATGAAAATATCGGCGATCAGTTCACCTGAAATAAACAGCCCACACGCGCCAATAAGCCCAAGCTTCTTGACGCGTTCGGGATGCCGCACGGCGATTTCCGCAGCAATCCAACCGCCAATGCTGTGGCCGATGAGGTTGAATTCTTTCAGGCCCAGCGCATCAAACACTTCGAGATAATGGAAGACGGCGTCTTCAATGTCGTAACCATCGCTCAGATCGGGCGTGCCGCTGCAGCCAGGATGAGCAGGAATAATCAGACGCACCGCACCAGCGAGCTTGTCATGAAAAGGGAGCAAATCACCTGCCACACCATGCACGTCAGCAAAGCCATGCAGATAGACCGTCGGCGCGCCGGTTCCCTTTTCGAGATAGGAAACGCTGCGCCCGTTGACGTCGATGAGTTTCAGATTGGTCTTTTCGATCACTGCCGTGCTCACTTGGCTGCCTCCATTTGTTTTTGCATTTGTTTTTGTTGATCTGCGCCGAACAATTCGTTGAACCTTTTCCCCGTCGCCTCTTTCAGGCGCGGCGCAACTTCACTCCAGAACAGACGCTGGCTTTTGCGCGCGCATTCGTCTGACATATTGCCCATATGAAACTGAATGAGCAAATGGCCGACCGGCGCATGCTCCAGCACGCTCATGAAACGCTTGTAAACAGTATCCGGCGAGCCGACGATGATCGACTGTGACGTCTGCAGATCGTCCCAGTCTTGGGTATCACCGAGTAATGGCGTTGTTGGATCGGTGTTGGCGAGATAGGCTCTAAATTCCGCCGGTGGAATATAGGGCACACCCGGCCCGAAGGTAAGCTGCCGGCCCACACGACGCTGGTGCCCCTTCAGGCAATTGCGCAGAAAATACCAGATTCCCTCTCGCGATTCCTCCTGGGCGATCTTGTCGGTTTCGCCCACGTAGGTCGACATGAGGATGCCCATACGCTTGGGCAAATAAACATCGCCGTGTGCTTTCAGCACTTCGGCAAAGCGCTGCATCGATTGTCCCGTTCCCTTGCCGTGACTGCGCGAGGACAGAAAATAGCAATAACCGTTCTTGGCGATCTGCGTCAGCGTATCGCGCGAGCGCGCGCCTGGAATCCAGATCTCCGGGTGCGGCCTTTGCGTCGGTTGCGGCCAGGGATTCACATAGCGCAACGGATAATGCTTACCTTCAAAAGCGAATGGACCATCCTCGGTCCAGGCGCGGCGGATCAGCTCTACAGCCTCCCAGAATTGGTCGCGTGATTTGGCCGAAGACGAATTGTAATTGAACGTTTCCGGCCCGGAGCCCGCAGCAAAGCCTGCGACGATACGCCCGTCCGACATATTGTCGAGCATGGCATATTCTTCCGCCACCCGCAGCGGATTGCCATGCAGGGGCAGGAGATTGCCGAGCACCACAATCTTGCCGCGCTTGGTCTTTTGGGTCAGGGCGGCGGCAATGATGTTGGGCGCTGGCATCAACCCATAAATGTTCTGGTGATGTTCGTTCAACACCATGCCGTCGAAACCCAGCTCGTCCGCATAGGCGAGCTGGTCGACATACTGGTTGAGGAGCCCCCGCGACTTTTCCTTGTCCCAGAGCTTGTTGGGAACCGTCACCCACCCGCTGTCATATTTTTCGTCAAAATCCGCAGGCAGATGCGGGTAAGACATAAAATGCCAGCAATAGAGCTGGACGGGATCAATCATAGTTTCCTCCGGGGCATTTGATAGTCTAGGCTGACTTGCAACATGTACCATCGCTTGCAAGCACGCAATGATCGCCAACGCGATCCCTTGCCGCAATATAGCGCTCTAACCCTTGACGCCCGCCCGCCTGCCATGCGTTCTCCCCTTCTGAAAAGCCCCAACCGGGCGACGGAGCATGACCCATGGCGTTGAAAATCGCAGTCCAGATGGACCCCATCGAGCGCATCAACATTGCGGGGGATTCGACCTTTGCCCTCCTTCTGGCGGCGCAGGCGCGCGGGCATTCGATCCTCTACTACACGCCTGAAAAGCTCACTCTCGCGAACGGCCGTGTCTATGCGGCGGCGCAATTGCTGGAAGTGCGCGACATACCCGGCAATCATTTCACTCTCAGCGCGCCTGTCCGCACTGATCTCGGCAAGCTCGACGCTGTGCTGCTTCGTCAGGACCCGCCATTTGATTCGGGCTATCTCACCACCACCCACTTGCTGGAGTTGATCCATCCCCAGACACTGGTCGTGAATGATCCAGCCAGCGTGCGCAACGCGCCCGAAAAGCTGTTTGTGATGCAATTTCCCCAGCTCATGCCGCCAACACTGATTTCCCGCGACAAGGCCGAGATCGACGCCTTCCGCAAAGAGCATGGCGATGTCGTGATGAAGCCGCTCTACGGTAATGGCGGCGCGGCTGTGTTCAAGGTAGCGCCCAAAGATCCGAATTTCGGCTCACTGTTTGATCTATTTTCGGTGACGTTCCGCGAACCCTGGGTCATCCAGCGTTTTCTCCCCAAAGTTACAGAAGGCGACAAGCGCATTATTCTGGTGGATGGCGTGGCCAAAGGCGCCGTCAACCGCGTGCCAGCCGAAAACGATATCCGCTCCAATATGGTGCGCGGCGGCTCGCCCGCTGTCACCGATCTCTCGGCCCGCGAACGCGAAATCTGCGAAACCATCGGCCCCGAACTGAAAAAACGCGGGCTCATTTTTGTCGGCATCGACGTGATCGACGGCAACCTCACCGAAATCAACGTGACTTCACCAACAGGCCTGCGCGCAATCGTCAAACTTGGCGGGCCCGATCTGGCACATGATATCTGGGAGGCGATTGAGGGGAAGAAGAAGGTTTGCTGAGGGTCTGCCAAAAGCACTCTCCGCGTGCTAGAAACCGGCATGAGCCTCGCCATCCCCAGCCCTTCTCCGTCCCGCCGCCGTTCCGCAGCTACCAGGCCGGCCGAGGCGCATGCCGCCATCGTCAATGGGCCCGCGCTTATGGAGCGCCTGAACGTTATTGCCGGAACCTATTCTGGCGATGCCAAAGCCATGCGTGCAGCAGCGCTTGAGGAATTCAAGCTGGCTCTGGAATCCGGGCGCGAGGCCGCCCGCAACATGCTCGATGCCGACGGAGCCGGTTACGGCTGCGCGGCCAATATCAGCTGGCTCGAAGATGAGATCATCCGGGCGCTCCATCAATTCATTGTCACACATATGCTTCCCCCGGAAAATCCACGCGCGCCGGAAAAAATCGCCGTCTGCGCCGTCGGCGGCTATGGCCGTGGCACATTGGTGCCGGGCTCCGACATCGATCTCCTGTTTCTGCTTCCCGCACGGGAAACACCCTGGACCAAAAGTATCGTCGAAGCCCTGCTCTATTTTCTATGGGATCTGCGCCAAAAGGTTGGCCATTCCACACGCTCGGTCGATGAATGCCTGAAGCAGGCGCGCGAGGACATGACCGTGCGTACAGCACTGCTGGAGGCGCGGCTGATCCTGGGCGACGAGCCCCTATTCGAAACCATGCGCAAACGCTTCGACAAGGAGATTGTCGCAAAAACTGCGCGCGAGTTTGTCGCCGCCAAACTGGCCGAACGCGATGCCCGCATTACCAAGGCTGGTTCTTCCCGATATCTCGTTGAGCCCAATATCAAAGAAGGCAAGGGTGGACTGCGTGATCTCAACACCCTGTTCTGGATCGCCAAATACGTCTACCGGGTCAGCAGCTCAGACGAACTGGTTGCCGCTGGCGTGTTCACCGCCAAGGAAGCGCAGACATTCAGGCGATGCGAGGATTTCCTCTGGCGTGTTCGCTGCCAGTTGCACTATATGTCCGGCCGCGCCGAAGAGCGCCTGAGCTTCAATTATCAGCGCGAAATCGCCAACCGCCTCGGCTATGTCACCCATGCCGGCCTGAGCGACGTCGAACGTTTCATGAAGCATTATTTTCTGGTCGCCAAGGATGTCGGCGATCTCACGGCGATCCTGTGCGCGGCGCTCGAAGAGGGGCAGACCAAATCGCGTGCGGTGCTGGACCGGTTCATGGGCCGTCTGCGCCGCAGCAGGCGCACGCTCGAATACAAGGATTTCGCAATCGAATTTGACCGCGTGACTGTGTCGAGCCCGGACGCTTTCGACCGCGACCCAGTCAACCTCATACGGCTTTACTGGCTCGCCAACAAGCACGGGCTCGCCATCCACCCGGACGCGATGCGGCTCGTGACCTTGTCGCTCAAACGCATCAATGCGGCCATGCGCAAGGACCCGGAAGCCAACCGGCTGTTTCTGGAAATCCTGACCTCGCAATCCTCGCCTGAAACCGTTCTGCGGCTAATGAACGAGGCCGGAGTGCTGGGCCGCTTCATTCCCGAATTTGGCCGTATCGTCGCGATGATGCAATTTAATATGTATCATCACTACACTGTTGATGAACATCTCATCCGCTGTGTCGGCATTCTCGCGCAGATCGATGCGGGAACCCTGACCGAAGAACATCCTTTATCCAGCGAAATCATGCCGGGCATATCAAACCGCCGCGCCCTGTATGTCGCGATGCTCATACACGATATCGCCAAGGGGCGGCCTGAGGATCATTCCATTGCCGGCGCGGAAGTGGCGCGCGAAATCTGCCCCGGGCTCGGCCTGACGCCCGCCGAAACCGATACAGTCGCCTGGCTGGTGTTGCACCATCTGGACATGTCTAATACGGCTCAAAGCCGCGATCTCGCCGATCCCGTCACCATCTCGACTTTCGCCAAGACCGTTCAGACGCTGGAACGTTTACGCATGTTGCTGGTGCTGACCGTCTGCGATATTCGCGGTGTCGGCCCGGGGGTCTGGAATGGATGGAAAGGGCAGCTGCTTCGGACTCTCTATTACGAAACTGAAATCGTACTGAGTGGCGGACATACCGCCGTCAATCGCAAACAGCGCGTAATCCAGGCGCAGGAGGAATTGCGCTGCGCGCTCCCCGGCTGGTCGGACCCGGATTTCGACGCCTATGCGGCACGCCACTATCCGGCCTACTGGCTGAAGGTGGATCTGGCCCATAAGATCCGCCACGCAGGCATCCTGCGGTTGACGGAGGTTGAGGTCAGATCACTGGCAACCGAAGCCACGACGGATTCCTTTACCGGCGTGACCGAAATCACGGTCGTCGCCCCCGATCATCCGCGTATGCTCTCCATCATAACCGGCGCTTGCGCCGCTGCGGGCGCCAATATTGCGGACGCACAGATTTACACCACGACCGATGGACTGGCACTGGATACAATATCGGTCAACCGCGCCTTCGATCGCGACGAAGATGAATTGCGCCGGGGCGAACGCGTCGCCAGCATGATCGAAAAGGCGTTGCGGGGCGAAATCCGCCTGTCGTCAATCGTCGCGGAAAAAGAAAAGCCCTCGAAAGGACGCGAGAAGACTTTCTCAATCGTCCCTGACGTCACCATTGATAACAGCCTTTCGGACCGTTACACAGTGATCGAAGTCTCCGGCCTCGACAGACCCGGCCTGCTTTACGACCTCACGTCTGCGATCTCACGGCTCAATCTTAACATTGGCTCGGCGCATATCGTAACCTTCGGCGAAAAAGCCGTAGACGCCTTCTACGTGACCGATCTGACCGGATTGAAAATAACCAACCCGGCGCGCCAGACTGCCATACGCAAGGCCCTGGTCGAAGTTTTCGGGCATGAGCCTGCAAAGCAAATTCCGTCCCGCCGGAAGCCTGACGCAGTATGATCTGAATTCTCCCGCCGTGCCGGCATCCCGGCAAACTTGATTTTTGCCGCCGGGGACATGATATCGGCCCTGTGCAGCCTTCAGCTCAACCCGATTTCAAGCAGGACCCATGCAAGACGAACCGACGAACCCTAAAAATTTGAACGACAATGCTGCAGCCAGCCAAACATCTGCAGGCGAAGCTCCATTCGAGTTCACGGCGGCGCCGCAGAACGAGCCAGATCCTTTCGCCGTTCTGGAAAAGCTGACGGCCGAGAACACCGAACTGAAGGATCGCGTTTTGCGTACCTTAGCGGAAATGGAAAACCTGCGTCGCCGCACCGAAAAGGAAGTTTCAGACGCCCGCGCCTATGGCGTAACCCGCTTTGCTGGCGACATGCTGACCTTGGCGGACAATCTTCGCCGCGCCGTCGACAGCGTCCCGTCTGAAGAGAAGGCCGTCGAAGGACCGCTCAAGACTCTCGCCGAAGGCCTTGAACTGACTGAACGGGATTTCCTCTCCCGTCTTGCCCGCCATGGCGTGAAGAAACTGGAGCCGAAGGGCACAAAATTCGATCCCAACCTGCACGAAGCTCTGTTTGAAGTACCCGATCCCAGTGTGCCCAACGGCACTGTGGTTCAGGTGGTGGAGGATGGTTATTCCATTGGCGAACGCTGCCTGCGCCCAGCCAAGGTCGGCGTTGCCCGTGGCGGACCAAAGGAAGCGCCGCAGGCCTAGTCGAAACCGGGCATCCGCTCTTGTGCCTCAAGGACTTCCACGGCATGTTGTGGAAAACCATTCAGGGAGAGCGAAATGCCGGCCGATGCAAAGAACACAGATCAGCGCTTCCTCGGATCATGGCGTCTTGTCGGCGTTAATCGCGAGGAAGTGGCCACCGGCAAGAAACTCGATGTAGACGCGCAGCAAAGCGGTTACATTTCCTACACGCCCGATGGCCGCATGATGGTGATCATCGCCCGTAAATCGCCCGGCCATGAAGATGACGTTACCTGCTACGCAGCCACATGGCATGTGGATGGTGACAACGTGATCCATGATGTCGAGATTGCCGGACGTGCGCCCTGGGCCGGCACAAAACAGGTGCGCGGCTATAGATTCGAGGGCAACAGGCTGACCCTGAGCCCACCCGTGTCAGAAGATTACATTCATGGTTCGGTGACACGGCGCAGCCTTGAATGGGAAAAGATGTAACCTCGGCTCACCCGGCCTTGTTCACCCTTCGCATCGTCAAATTGATCCGCCCGCCATTCGGCAAGAGTGTCGATGTCGCAGGAAAAATCTTGTCGACGCCATGAAACGCCAGGCGAGATGCGCCGCCAATCACCAGCACATCCCCCGAATGTAGCTTGAATGACCGGGTCTTCCCGCCACGCGTGTCCCCGCCAATCCGGAACAGGCACGAATCCCCAAGGGAAATGGACACAACCGGCACATCAAGCGCTGCCTCGTCACGATCCTGATGCAGGCCCATGCGAGCGGTGACATCATAGAAATTCAGGAGACACGCTTCAGGTTCGTGCGGATATCCGCCAGTATCACGCCAGGCTCGTAACACCAGATCAGGTATCGCAGGCCATGAATGGCCCGTATACGGATGCGTAGCTTCATAACGGTAGCCCCGCTCACGATCCGACACCCAACCCAACACGCCGAAATTCGTCATCCGCACGGAAAAAGGCTTTCCGGTGCGCGGCATCAGCGGAACGAAAAGCGGCGCAGCTTTTACGGCTTCCCGCAATTCATTTGCCAGAGTTTCCTGTTCCACACGGGAATAGAAATCCGGGAAATAGAGAAGGCCTGGCGCAAATTCATGCATGGGAATGTTCAGCTGACTCCGGCATTTCAAGCGGCATTGCTCTTTCAAATGGCAGTGATAGTCTGGCCCAAGCTTCCGGGATACACGGCGAGCCGACAATAACAAAAAGGATTTGCAGCTACATGGCAAATCGCGGGAGGACGACATGCTCAACGTCAATCGTTGGTGGATAGTGGCCGCGTCATTTTCAGCGCTGCTGGTTGGCTCGGGGGTGGTGAACATATTCGCGACGGGCGTTTTTCTTGTCCCTGTCACACAGGAACTTGGTATTTCGCGCGGCGATTATACGTTTGGCCTGCTCGTCAACGGCATACTCACTGCTATTGCCGTGTTCATCTACGGCTGGCTGTATGATCGCTATGGCGTACGCAAAATCTTGTTGCCAGGCGTCCTGCTCTGCGCCCTGGCGACATATCTATATTCGCAAATGTCGCCCAATCTCACAGCGCTCTATCTTATTTTCGGTTTTGCCGGCCTGGTAGGCGGCGCACAAACGCCGATGGGATACACCACTGTTATCAACCAATGGTTCGATCGCCAGCGCGGCCTTGCGCTTGGCATAGCCACTGCGGGCGTCGGATTTGGCGTCGTCTTCGTACCACAACTGGTGACCAAACTGATGGTGGGATACGGCTGGCGCGGAGCCTATATCGGCATAGCCATAGCAATTCTCATTCTCGCCTTTCTGCCCGCACTTTTGTTCATCCGCAATCCGCCAAGCGTCGAAAGTCAGGGCAAAGTCTCGACCGATCATCTGCCCGGCATGGCCGCATCTGAAGCTTTCGGCTCTTGGCGCTTCTGGGCGCTGACCGCTTCGTTTTTTGTGGCCGTAATGGCGATTAACGGAACGATCACCAATCTCGTGCCGCTGCTGCGAGATCGCGGCGTAGCCCCGCAAGATGCTGTTGGCGCATTGTCGTTTGCCGGTGGCGCGATTGTGCTTGGCCGTATGATCGCAGGCTGGTTCCTCGACCGCGTGTGGGGCTCCTATGTCGCCGTGATCTTCTTCGGCCTGTCTCTGATCGGAATTGGCCTTCTGGCCAGCGGCGCCACCGGGCCTGTGGCCCTACTGGGCGCAGCTCTGTGCGGCGCAGGCGTTGGCGCTGAAATCGACCTCATGGGATATCTCATGAGCCGCTATTTCGGGCTGAAGAACTTTGGCAAGATTTACGGCCTGATGTTTGTGTTCTTCAATGTCGGTACAGGCCTTGGCCCTTATCTCAGCGGCATGACCTTTGATAAATACAAATCCTATACCCCAATCCTGACTGGATATATGGTTGCACTCGCTATCGTCTGCGCCGTGCTTTTGACGTTGGGCCCCTATCTCTTCAAGCCCGGCGAAGATCAGAGTGGAGCAAAATAACAACAGTGTAACAGGACCTTCGCCATGTCTCTCGCCAGCAGCACATCCCGCGCAAAATCATCGACAGCACAAGCAAGAGGCAAATCGCCCGGCGTGGACTTGGCGACGACGAAGCCCGGCACGCCTGGCGGCATATTCATGCGCCAGTTCTGGCTCGCTATTCATCGCAGCGAGGATCTGGCCAAGGGCGAGGCCAAGCCAATCACCATCATGAATGAAAGTTTCACGCTCTATCGCGGGCAAAGCGGGCGGGCGCAGGTAATAGATTCAGCCTGCCCGCACCGCTGGGCGCCCATGCATCTGGGCTGGATCGAGGGAGATGATATCCGCTGCGTCTATCATGGCTGGAAATTCGATTGCACAGGCCAATGTATCGAACAGCCCGCCGAAGAAGCTGGCTTCGCCCGCAAGGTTAAGATTGGCAGTTACCCCACGCAAGAATATCTCGGCTTGATCTGGTGCTATTTCGGCACGGGCAAGCCGCCCGCTTTTCCGCATTTTCCCCACCGCGACACGCCCGGCATTATCCAGGCCTGGAATGTCGAACATGTGCCATGTAATTACCTGCAGAGTTTTGAAAACAGCATGGACGAGGTGCACGTGGCCTTCACCCATGCGCCAGGCGGCTCACACGCCAAATTATCGGCGGACCTGCCCATCCTCAGCACCGAGGAGACCGACTGGGGCATGATGCGCTACGGCAAGCGCAAAACGGGTCTTGTACGCCAGACCCTGCATTACGCGCCCAATCTCACGCGCGTGATCGTGCCGCCCGTCGCCGGCATGGACGGCGTGGGCGGCTGGCCGGAAATCTATTTCAGCTTCACGCCAGTGGATGACGAAAATCATCTCTGGCTGATCACCTCCCATATCGAACTCAACACCGATGCCGAGCGCACAGCGTACAAAAAGCAACGTGAGAAATACGAAAAGGAGCTCGCCTCCGCGCCAGCCTCAGTCGATGTCGCGCGCGACCTTATGGCCGGACGCGGCAATTATGCCGCTACCCGCCATCCGGATCTCGCCATCGTTCAGGATATCGCCGTGCAGGCCGGCCAGGGCCGGATCAGCAATCGCACACATGAGCGGCTCGGCCGCTCGGATGCAGGCATCATCGGCTGGCGCAAGATTCTCACCCGCGAATTCCGGCTAATCGCCGAAGGCAAAAAGCCGAAGAAGTGGAAGAACCCGCCCGCAGACGTGAAACCAACTCTCGGCTTTTGAAGGCTCTCACTTCAATCCGGCAAAGGCATCGTCGAGTTTTGCCGAGGCTTCGGCCAGTTTGGCGCGGCGCTCGTCGTGCCATTTAACGTCAATGGCCAGCCGCGCCTTTTCAGCTGCCATCATGCGCGCGACTTCTGCAGGCTGCGGGCCGCCAATCCCCTTGCTGGAGGCAATCATGTTCTCCGCGGTGAGGCCGCGCTTGAACTGCTCTTCGCCCAGCGGCAATGTCGCATTCTCCATGCCAAAATGTTTGGCAGCTTCGACATAGATGCGCTGCGCCTCGGCATAGGGAATTTGCGCGGGACGCAGGTTGTTGCCACGCCCGAAGTTTACAATTTCCGATGCGAAATGATGGCCGACACGGAATGGCACATCCGCATCCCGTTGCAGAATGTCGGCAAGCTCCGTCGTCATGGAATAGTCGGCATTGACTTCATCCAGCGCGCGCGGCGCATTGAACACCAGCGTCTTGAGCAGGGCGGCAAAGTCTCGATAGAGCAGACTCGATTCCTTGATGACATTATTGGGTTGATCCCCCTGCTTGGGATCGATGAACGGCTTGTAATCGCTCATACCCGGCGAGACATTATGCGCCACGAACATAAAGGTCTGGGCATGCCCGATGACATTGCTCGCCTGTGCGCGAACAAACACGAGGCCTGACGGATTGCGCTTTTGCGGCATGATAGAGCTCGTGCCGGTGAGATCGCCCTCGGCCATCAATATCCAGGGCTTAGTCTGCGCATATTGCGCAGTGATATCGGCAATCAACCCGCTGATTGTCAACGCGCCAGATGCAGCATTGCCAACGAGCTCAGCGCCGCTGTCGATGGGCGAAACCTGATTGGCGTCATAGGAATTCTCCAGCACACTGTCGAAACCCAGCAAGTCCGCGAGACGGGGGCGATTGACCGGAAAACTCGATGTGCCCAAAGCGGCTGCGCCTAACGGCGATTGATTGAGGCGCATCCAGGATTCGCGCATACGTTCAGACGTACGTGCAAAAGCGCTGGAAAACGACAGCAAATAGTGACCGAAAGTCACCGGCTGCGCCTGCACGCCCCATGTGTAGGACGGCAGGATGGCGTTGGGATTCTTCTCTGCCAGCGCCAGCAACGCTGCCCGCGCCTTGTTCAACTCGTCGAATGAGGTCAGCACATCTTCGCGAATTTGCAGGCGTTGTGTTGTCGAGCCTATATCCTGGCGGCTGCGGCCCGAATGCAAACGCGTGACATCCGGTCCACCTGCAGCAATCAGATCTTTCTCGACAATGAGATAATTGCCGGAGCGTTGTGCGCCCGGCTGCGAGGCCTTGGCGACAGTTGCGTTGAGCGCATTAAAAATTTTCGCGCCAAGTTCTTTCGGAACAATTTTCTCCTCAACCACCATGACAGCGGAAGCCTTGTTGATTTCATGCAGCCAGAAAAAGAGATCGCGTTTTTGCTGCGCCATGGCAGGCCCTATCGTGAGAATTGCGAGCGTGGCGGCAAGCGGCATCGCCGCGCAGCGCGGGAAAGAATGGACTGACATTGCTTCCTCCTCGTTTGAAAAAGTTTTTCAGATTGAAGACATGGCTTTCGCATTCGCCGCTTTGACCTTCGGCCACAATGGCGCTGAAATACCAGCATATTTTTCCTGATCGCCCGGCGGGATGAAACCCGCAATCGCTGTCTGGAATGCCGGCCGTCCTTTGCTGCGCTCGTACCAATCCGTCACTTTCGGAAAATGATCGCGCCATAGCCCGGCGCAACTTAGAAATTCCAGGCGATAAAAAAACGACAGCAATCCTGCATCGGCAAGCGTAAACTGCTCACCCACGAGCCACGGGCCTTTGTCCAGCGCCTTTTCCATATCCCGGAAATGGCGGATGAAGCGGATCAGCGCCTCGTGAACAACCGCTGCATCAAGCCCGTCCGCCATCATCTTCTCCCATTTGGCGCGCTTGGCCGGATCGGGAATTTTCGCATATCGCGCTGCACGCTCCTCCGGAGGTTTCTGCATAAGCTCGTGCCGGAAGACGATTGAAGCGGTCATGGTGTTGATGGCGTCGTGGATCGTATCTTCTTTCTTGGTCCAGAGCCGCACATGCGCATGCCCCAGTGCGCCCGCCGGACGCAGCGGCTTATCGGTAAAAGCCTCATCGAGATATTCGTTGATGACAGTAGATTCGATGAGAATATGGCCATCGTGGATCAGCGTTGGCACGACAGCATTAGGATTAAGCTTCATATACTCGGGCTTGAACTGATCGCCTGTATGCAGGTTCAGCAGGTGCCCATCATATGCCAGTTCTTTTTCAGCAAGAACCATGCGCACTTTTGCTGCGCAAACGGCTGTAGGCGCGTGGTAGAGAGTAAGCATCGTTTCCCCCGGCTTGATTGTTGCGCCATTATTTCACATCCGGCTGGAAATATGCAGCAAAAAAACAGATTGCGCTTGGGGTGCGGCTCCTTAAAATCCCGCCCGGTTCAAACACACCGGAGGAAACATGGCTGGCAAGGACGTAAAATTCTCGACCCGCAACAAGGAAACCTACGACGGCTATATCAGCGCGCCCTCGGGAAGCGCCAAGGCGCCCGGCCTGTTGCTGATTACGGCCATTTTTGGCACCGACGACGAAATGCGCGAATCCGCCGACAATTTCGCGAAAGATGGCTTTCTTGTCTGGACCCCGGACGTGTTCTGGCGGACCATTCCCGGTCCCACCGCAGACTTCGGCAAGGCACTCGAGCGTTACGGCTCCTTCAACAAGGAGCAGGGCCTCAAGGACATGGAAGACCTGATCACGGCGTTACGCGCAGACCCACAATGCAACGGCAAGGTCGCCATGCTCGGCTATTGCTTTGGCGGCCTTTATGCGCATCTGGGCGCGGCGAGGCTCGGCGCAAATGCTGCCGGTTCATTCCACGGTACAATGATTGGTGATCACCTGGACGATGTCGCCAAGATCAAGGGCCCGGTCAGCTATCACTACGGCAGCGTTGATCCGATCATCCCGCTCGCGGAAGCCACAGCCGTGCAAAAAGCGTTCGCGGGCCGCGCCAACGCCGAAGTGACAATCCACGAAGGCGCGTCGCACAATTTCTGCATGCCTTACAAGGATGGCTATCATCCCGAAGCCGCCGCAAAGGCGCGCGCCGCTGTGCTCAAGGCGTTCAAGTCGATGTAAGCGGAAAGTCCGGATGCCCCGGGCAATCTGGAACCGCGGCAACACTGCAATCTGAAATCCCGGATAAACGTTACGCCCGTTTATCCGGGATTTGTATTACATCCCAAGCTTGAACAGCTTCGCCGCGTTGGTGCGGCCGATTTTCATCTTGTCATTTTCGTTGAGTTCAAGATTGTCGAACCAGATCGCAGCATGGTCGACATTTTCAAACGGCCAGTCAGTCGAGAACAGGATTCGATCCGTCCCAATTTCCATGATCGAATTGACCAGAGACGGCGTGCAGAAATTGCCAGAGACGGTGATCCAGAAATTGTTCTGGAAATAATGGCTGAGTTTGTGTTTGGCCGGGTAGGGATTGGGCAGGTTCATCCAGGCGTTGTGGTTGTCGATCCGCCAGAGCGAGAAGGGAATACCTTCACCCATATGGCCAATGACAATTTTCAGGTTGGGATGGGTATCGAAAATACCCGAACCCATGAGACGCAAGGCATGGATTGCCGTTTCGTTGCCAAACGCCCATTTTGGCCCCAGCAGCCACTCGGCGCCCTTGTAAATCTGTCCCCAGGACGGGATCGGATTGCGCGGATGCAAATAGAACGGCACATCCAGTTGCGCCACCAGCGCCCAGAAAGCCTTGTAGCGGGGATCGTCCAGATAGATGCAGTTTTCCGGATCGTCGATCTGCGAGAAGCCGTTCACCAGAATGCCTTTGAAACCCAGCTGCTTGATACAACGCTCCAGCTCCCGGCAGGCATGGTCGGGATCCTGCAGCGCTAAGGCAGCAAGACCCTGAAAGCGCTTCGGATTTTTAATTATCTCTTGCGCCATCAAATCGTTGGACCGCACCGAAATATCCATCGCCTGTTTGCGGTCTGGGATGGCCTGAATAGCAGGCGCATTCAGCGACAGGAGCATCATCTCCATGCCCCAGGCATCCATCTGGGCGATGCGCTTTTCCTGAAAATCCAGTAACCGCGCCCGTGCCTCCGGCCATAACGGGCCAGGTACGAAAGGCTTGGAATCATCAAGCGTTTCTTCCAGCGCGAAATGCTCTTCGAGCCCGATTTTCCCTTTCATAGCCAGTCACTCCGTTTTTTAAATCTGACGCTCATTTACCTTGTCATGGGTCAAATGGCTAATCCACTGTTAAGATTTGTCACATATTGTTGGAAAATCGCCGGATAATTATGGAGGGATTCCAACATGAAGTTGCCAGTTTCTTTTACAGCCCTCGGACTGATCTTCGCATACGGCATTGGCGGCCCTGCAATGGCAGCCGGAGAGTCACTAAAACCCTCGGACAAGGCAGCCCTTCAAGCCGCAATGTTCCAGCACATAGACTCTCAGCTCGTGAATGGCGCCTTCCTCCGCTTGAACACCAAAGAAGGCCGCGCGGAGCCGCTGGCTCCCACCAAATCACACCCGATGATACTGCGCATGGGCGAAAACTTTGTCCTGTGCTCGGATTTTCGCGGCCCGGACGGCAAGGATGTAAACATCGATTTCTACATGGCGCGTGCAGGTACAAAATACGTCGTCTTTCATACCGAGGTTGGCAATCGTACGCCTCTGGAACAATTGATGTCTTCCGGGAAAGTTCAACCGGTCGATTAAGTCAAAGAAACGGAATCCAACTTGAGCACGCTGGAACTGGGCTCACGAGGCCACTTGAGAAAATCTGCCGGAAGGCTTTTTCTCAAGTTTCTTGCCTTTCTCATCCCTGTCTTCCTGCTGCTCAGTGCGGCGGGCCTTTCGGCTATGACCCGCTATCAGTTCAGGCACGGTCTTGATGATCTGACAGCCCGTATCGGCAATCATGCGGCCCGGATTGCTACGGCCCTCGGGCGTTATGAGCCCGAAGGTCTGGGCGCATTCGGTGACGATTTGACCGGCAGCCTTCTCGCAGACAATGCGGTGGGTTGCGCCGAAGTAAGGTTCGGCAACGCCGCCCCGCGCATGATCGGCTGCCTCAATTCCGACGCCGCCCAGCAACTTGATCTTCCATTTGGCAATGCAGGCGGCGTTCTGACCGTCCGGTTTTCCACCGCTGAAATTGAGAGCGCTTCGCAGCGCAATTTCATTTTCGCGACGGGGGCCATGTTCATAGGCCTTCTAGCTGCCATATTGGCTGGCGCTTTTGGTTTCCGGCAAGTCATTTGGAGTGCCGCTATCGCGGCTTCGCAAGGCAATTGCAGAAAACGCCAAGCCCGGCAAAGCTATTCTGGTGGAATTTTCGAGCAATGACGAGTTGGGGGATGCAATCGCGGCTTATAATGAATTGCAGCTTCGCCACGAAAAGGCCCATGAAGATTTGAGGAGTGAATCCTCTCTCAGGCTTACCGAGCAGGAACGCCGCGCCAAAGCCGAAATGCTGGCCGGGCGGAGTGAAGAATTCCGCCAGGCCATCGTGGCCATTACAAAAGAATTGTCGCAACGCGTCGTGGCCATCTCCAGTGTGTCCCAGCGGCTTGAACAATCTGCCAGCGGAATGACGATAGAGCTGCGTGGCGTCGAACAGGAAGGGCGGCAGAACGTAATCTCTACGTCGTCGGTCGTGAGCGCGTCCAAACTTCTGATGGATATGTCCACAAAAATCGGACAACACGCCATCAACACGAGCATGGCCGGCGACGCGGTCCGCGACGCGCGCACTGCCGTTCAAGAGCGCGTGGAAGGGCTCGCTCAAGCCGTGGCGCAGATTTCCAATTTGACTGATTTGATCGGCCGCATCGCCTCGCAGACTAATCTGCTTGCCTTGAATGCGACCATTGAGGCCGCAAGAGCCGGAGAAGCAGGGCGTGGCTTTGCCGTCGTCGCGGGCGAAGTCAAGAACCTCGCGCTCAATACGGCCAAAGCCACCGTGCAGATCAGCGAGGCGGTCCAGGCAATCGATACCGGTGTCAAGGCCGCTGTGGCAGCCACACACGGACTGATAGAGGCGGGCGAACTGATTGAGGACGCATCGTATAATATCGTGAGCGCCCTGGACGTGCAGGAGCACGAAATCCGCAATATCGACAAGGCCGCAGGCGCTTCGGCCCAATCGGCTACTGCCGTCGCGGATGGACTCAAACAATTTCTGCAAGTCGCCGGGCGCACCGAACTCGCCGCAAGTGATATGGCCGACGCTTCGGAAGCCATTGAAACGGCCAACCGGGCGCTTCGCCGGGCGATGGAGGACTTCCTGCAGGATATTGCCGCTTAATTTGAGGCGTGCAGGATTTCCTTCGATGCAACAGTAGAATCCGCATTCAGGCGGTAGACGACTGGCACGCCTGTCTCCAGCTCCATGCCGACGATAGTCTTGGGCGTAGCCCGTTCGAGCACCATCAGCAGCGCACGCAGTGAATTCCCATGCGCGACCACCGCCGTGCGTTCGCCCCGCAATACGCACGGCAGGATATCCTGGCAGAAATAGGGAAGTACGCGCGCCAGTGTATCGCGCAGGCTTTCTCCGCCAGGCGGCGGCGTGTCATATGAGCGGCGCCAGATCATTACCTGCTCTTCGCCCCACTTTTGCGCAGCTTCCGCTTTGTTGAGCCCGGAGAGGTCGCCATAATCGCGTTCGTTCAGGCGAATGTCCTTCACCACATCAAGCTTGGTCCCCAGCTCTTCCAACACAAGATCCGTCGTGTCCTGCGCACGTTTGAGGCCTGAGGTAAAAGCGCGCTCGAAATTGATGCCTTTGTCCTTTAAGCGCTGGCCGGCATGGCGCGCTTCTTTCACGCCCACTTCGGTGAGATCGGGGTTCTTCCAGCCAGTAAACAGGTTCTTGAGGTTCCATTCGCTCTGGCCGTGGCGAATGAGCACGAGAACGCGGTCCATGATCGCTCCTGATGTTATGCCGCCCATGCGGCGCGAAATTCAGATTTCCGAGAGGCCTAGCACATCGGCCATATTATACTGGCCCGGCTTTTTGCCGCGTCCCCAGAGGGCGGCGCGCATCGCGCCGCGCGCAAAGATACCGCGATCTTCGGCCTTGTGGCTCAGGATCAGCCGCTCGCCGGGTCCGGCAAAAATCGCATCATGATCGCCGACAACCGTCCCTCCGCGCAGCGTCTGGAAGCCGATGACGCCATCAGGCCGTGCGCCTGTATGTCCGTCGCGCGCGCGCACCGAATGGCTGGCTAGATCGACGCCGCGCCCGGCGGCCGCAGCTTCTCCCAGCATCAGCGCAGTGCCGGAAGGCGCATCCACTTTCATCCGGTGATGCATTTCCAGGATTTCGATGTCGTATTCCTCGCCCAACGTGGCGGCAACCTTCTTCACCAGGCCCGCGAGCAGATTGACGCCCAAGCTCATATTGCCCGAACGCACGATTACCGCATGGCGCGCTGCTGCTGCAATCTTTTCGAGATCGCCCGATGCAAGACCGGTCGTGCCAATCACATGCACGATGCGCGCCTGCGCAGCGAAGGCCGACAATTCAACAGTGGATGCGGGAATAGTGAAATCAATGACGCCGTCGGCATTGACCAGCGCTTCGAGCGGATCAGCCGAAACACTGACGCCAATATTGCCTACACCCGCCAACTCGCCTGCATCCTGCCCAAGAAACGGCGAACCTGCGCGCTCCAGAGCGCCAGCGACGACCGCACCGGGTGTTGCATGGATCACCTGAACCAGCATCCGCCCCATGCGCCCGGCTGCACCGGCCACGACGAGCCGCATATCGCTCATGATACTCTCCTTGAGACGCAAATTGGGGAAGCAATCTTGCGCGGTCTATAGCTGCGCGCACAGGTTCTGCAAAGCGGGGATTCCCGGACTGGCTAACCTCAGACTGGCCCCTCGACAATGACCAGATCCCCGTCGGACGCCGCCTGCCTTATCTTTGCGGCCTCCTGATATTCCGGCGAATGGAAACACGCGAGCGCAGTCTCGTAGTCTTTGAACTCAACCACGATATGGCGCGAACGAAGATTGCCCTGCATGGTCTCGTACTTGCCACCGCGCACAACGAATTTTGCCCCATATTTCTCGAAGGCTACGGCGTTCTTCGCCAGATATTCCCTGTAAACGTCCGGATCTTTGACGTCGTTATGGGCTATCCAATATCCCTTCGCCATATTTTACTCCTCTGACTAACGATTGTCCTTTGCGTCATCGGGATGTCGCACAGTCAGGCTAGGGAGACAACCAGCGGTCCTTCTCGCCAGCCCCCGGCGAAGTCCCTTTTAGAAGGGTCCGCTGTTTGGCGCCGGGCCATTTTTGCCCGGCGCCCTTTTGTCAGCCCGCCGGAAACGGCTATAGGTGATCGCACCCTCCACCAATATTTGCAGGATCCCGCGGTGAAATCAGTTCTACGCACCATCGCAGTCCTGGCCATTGCGCTATTGAGCAGACCCGGCAACGCCCAGAACGATCCGTTCGAATTCGTGGCACTGGGCGACATGCCCTATAATCTTCCCGGCGATTACGAGAAATTCGACCGGTTGATCGACCGTATCAATACTCTCAATCCGGCCTTCAGCATTCACGTGGGCGATATCGTCTCGGGCATCACCAGATGCAGCGACGAGAATTTCACGAAGGTGAAAATCCAGTTTGATCGTTTCGCTGGGGCGCTCGTCTATACTCCAGGTGATAACGACTGGACCGACTGCCACCGCCTCCTCATGGGCAGCTATGACCCCCTTGAACGGTTGGCCCATATCCGCCGCCTGTTTTTCCCGGAAACCGGTAAGTCACTGGGGCGCATGCCCCTAACCCTTGAAAACCAGTCCCGTGTCATGCCGGGTGAATTCTCCCCCTACATCGAAAACACCCGCTTTCGTTTCAAGAACGTCTTGTTTGCTTCCGCTCACGTGGTCGGCTCCCTGAATAATTACGATCCGGCCCGTCCAGCCGCAGTTGCCGAATTCGAGGCCAGGGACAAAGCCAATATAGTCTGGATCGATGAAGCCTTCCGGCTTGCCGGCCAGTCGTCCGCGCTGGGCCTTGTGCTGTTCTGGCAGGCGCATGTTCATGCCACGCCGCGTCGCACGCCCGATGCTCCCTTCGCAGCCCCATTTCACAACACCATCAACGCGATCGAGCGTGGTGCGGCAAAATTCAATCGCCCGGTGCTGGTCATCTACGGCGATTTCCATTTTTTTGAAGTTCAGCCCTTCATGAACCTCAAACGTGAACCCATCCCCAATGTGAGGCGGCTGCAGGTCTATGGCGACAAATTCGTTCATGCCGCGCGCGTGCGCATCGAACCGGCGAACCCCGCACTGTTCGCTATAGAACCCTTGATCATCCCGGAAAACGGCCCGGACAAGTAAAACTATTCACAAAACTGTAATGTTGCCGCCATTGTAATGGCGCAATCACTCATTAGATTAAGATCAATCGGAAGCGGCGGTCCCCCAGACTGCTCCCGATAAGACGAGCGCCGGGCCGGATGTACGCCCGGCGTTTTGTTTTTTTGGATTTCCTGATCAAGGCTTTGAGCCAAGGGCCCCTAGAATTTCCGCAACGATGGCTTCAGCCGCAGCTGCGGGATCTTCCGCCTGTGTCACCGGCCTGCCGACCACGAGATAATCGGCTCCCTCGGTGATGGCGCGTGCGGGCGTCATGACCCGTTTCTGATCTGCGACATCGGCGCCTGCAGGGCGGATGCCGGGCGTGACGAATAACATGTCATTTCCGATCAGCACCCGCATGCTCTTCGCCTCTTCCGCAGACATAACCAGACCGTGAACCCCCGCGTCTTGTGCCTGTCGTGCCCGCCGGGCGACCAGTTCCCTCACGCCATATGCAAACCCGGCATCGCGCAGATCACCGTCATCGTAACTGGTCATAACCGTTACGGCGAGCAGCTTAAGCGGCGAGTCGCCCAACGCGACCCGCGCTGCTTTCATGGTCTGCGGATAGGCATGGATCGTAAGGAATGTTGCCCCCAGCTTCGCTACCTGCTCTGTCGCACGCGCAACTGTGTTGGGAATATCGTGCAATTTGAGATCGAGAAAAACCTTCTTTCCGGCACGCACAAGTTCTTCAGCGAGCGGAAGGCCTCCGCTATAGGTCAGCTCCATCCCGATCTTGTAGAAATTGACGGAACTTCCAAGGCGCTCGACCATCGTGCGCGCTTGCGAAACCGATGGTAAATCGAGCGCGACAATCAGCCGGTCGCGAGGAATGATGTTTGACGGCATGTGAATGTTCCAGCTGCATAGATCCTGTTGCAGCTCTAACACGCACCCCGGTATGGACAAACTGGAAGGCGCGCTACAAACCCTTGCGCTTGCTCTGATTGATCTTTTTCCACAGGGCCATCGCAGGCTTCATTTCCAGATCCTTGCGCAGCCGCGCCGCACGTAGTTCGAAATCAATCCGCATCCGGTCGCGCACGAGGCGGATTTCGGTCTCGATCCGGTCGCGCTGGTCGAGAAACTCGTCGCGGACGCGATGGGTTCCGGCCTTGAGGCGATCTATAAACACCTTGTGCGGGCGCATCTCGCCGAGCGCCACGACCTCAACCGCTGGGCGATAACACCACACGCGCGCGGGCGGCAGGTTCATCCATACAGGCGCTGAAGCGCTGGCCTGAAACGCGACGCCGTGAGCGCTCTTGGAACGGCGCGGCACCGGCGACACCATTCCATAGGTGAACTGGATGAAATTGCCGCGAGGATCCATCAGTTCGAAAGCCTCGCGCAGCAACCCGAGTCTGTCAGCTTCCGGCCGGTTCAGCAGCGGCAGGCTGGAGACAATCGCCGCAGCCGGTTCCGCTGTTGCCAGCTCGCCAAGCGTGTCTTCAATATGATAGGCGTCGCCCTGTACGACTTTCACGCCCGGAAACTTGCGCTCCAGCATCTTGCAGAAAGCCGGATCATACTCGATCAGGATCAGCCGTTCGGGAGCAACACCGTGATCAAGCAGAGCCTGTGTCACCGGGCCGGTACCTGGCCCCAGTTCGATGACGGGCCCCGGAATGGAAATATCGACATGCCGCGCCATAGCGCGCGCCAATGCCTTGCCTGACGGCGAAACCGCCCCGGTAGTGGTCGGATTCTCGACCCATGCCTTGAAGAAGCGCGCCTCGTCGGCAAGCATGGCAGGAAGCGATCGGCCCGGACGCCCTTGAGCGTCTTCAAGACCGTGGCGCCTGGACTTAGAATTCAAATGCGAACGCACAGCGCCCCCTCATTACCCATGCTACTCACCCGATAAGGCAGAAAAGATAAGTTTTCGTATCAGGCCTCGTCAAGAAACCTTCATGGAATTGTGGTTGGCTATTTGCCAGATATCAACTCTTTAAGCAAAGATCGCACAATTTCAATCGTTTGACATGAACCTTGTGTTGTCATGAAAAAACGGCGCTGGCTAAAATCGCCGACAGCGCCGGATTTTCCTTTGCCCCGCCTGTTTCAAACAACGCCCGTGTATGCAGACAGGCTTTCTCCATCAGCTGGGTATGCATCTCCCAGCTCATAATGCCGATATCATCGCTGACGGGCGGAATGATGACCACATCACGATCATTCCCGGCAAGTTCCGTATCATGGCTCAGCGTGAGGCTGCGCATCAAGACTTCGGCAATGCCAGGCGCGTCCGGCAACGGCCTGCGGCTGAGGACGCCTGACAATGAAGAAGCGATCTGCCATCGGCCGGGCAATTCATCATAAGCCACATTGAAATACGTGGCTTTGGACAGCCGAAAAGCCGCAATCACATTGGGACCCGCGCTGATGCTGTGCATGACGCGCACAGGGACATTGTCGATAAGACAACCGTCGACAAGCATCTCGCCTTTGTCCGTATAGAAAGGCGGCAACAATCCGGGAATGGCGCTGGAAGCGCGCACCGCCTGCCACACTTTTCCAGTGCGGTGAACATGCTCTTCGCCCGTCGAAAGGTTTGTCGACAATGCAAAGAACGGCCGGTGTAAATCCTCGATATCGGTTTCGCCAAAATGCGCCCGCAAGGCGTCATCAAACGGCTGGTGATCGAACAGGCTGTAACGGGGAATCGTCAGCCGTCCCATGGCTTTTCGCGCAATAAAGATATCCCCGATGCGCGCGTCGATCTCCTCTGCATCAAGATCATGAGCAAAGGCTGCCGCCATTGCAGCGCCAGCGCTCGTGCCCCCGAAAATATCGAAATGTACACCCCGCTCGCGAAACGCCTGGTAGATTCCCGCTTGCGCGGCGCAGGCCGCACCGCCCCCCGAGCCGACAAATCCGAGCGCATTTCCCGTCAGGAAGCGCACGAGACGAGCCGTATCCTCCGGCACTTCAGGGACTATGTGATGATGCATCTTAACGGCGCGCGGCGCCAGCCATTGCGCCGTTCCTTGATGAACGGCAGTTTGCCCGGCATGCAAAAGCACCAGCCGTATATCGCTCTCGCCGCAATGTTCAGCTACAAATTTTTCGACCTGATTGGGTGCAAAATCGCCTGACGCAGCCGCAACGAAAAGAATGCAATCCATGACAGGCAACAGCGTCCGGACAAGGTCGCCGTCCATCCCCCGTGTATCGAAAACGGCAAATGGCGTTTCGTCCTCTACCGCCTCGATCCAGCCGGTGACGTCATGGGGTTCTGCGATAGCCGGAGGGCAAAATCGCTGCGGCACATCGCCCGAGCGCACATATTGCGTTTTTCCAAAGCGCCTGAGCCCGGCCACCAGTGAATCTGTGAAACGATCCGGAACTTCTGAATTTCCGGCCGCCACAATAGCGATAGTATGGGGCGGCCGGAACGCTCTTTGCACAGTCAGGCGCGGCGTCGCCTCGGCAAGCCTTTCGGCGAGCGATGTCAGGATCGCTCTGGAGAAACGCGGCGCCGAGCGCGCAAGTTCGTCCATCTGGTCGTGATCGAAAGCCAGCACGAGGCTGTCGCGCTTGGCCCTCACATTGGCCGTGCGCATGCCCCCGCGAAAGAATGCGATTTCACCGATAGGTTCGCCACGGCCGATTTCATTGATCTGGCCTGGGCGCTCGTCCACCTGAACCGCAAAGCGGCCATTGAGAACATAATAGAGCACATCAGCCGCATCGCCCTGGCGCACCAGAATTTCGCCCCGGCGCACCTCAATGAACCGGCCAATGCGTGCGAGTTTGCGAATATCCTCCGGCGAAAGCGCACGAAATGCCTCAATGGCGGCAATCGCCTCAAGATCGGCCTGTGTAAAGTTCTGCGGCATGGCAGCGCTTTCCTGGAGGAAAACTTCAACGCCGAGTGTGGCACGGTTTGCCGCCGCAGCAAATCGGGGCGCAATCAGGCCATTGCCGCCAAATCTATGCCAAGGGGGTCACGCAACGGCGGAATGTCCCGGAACCTCGGAATAACCTCTTCCGAAAACAGCTTGAGCGAGGTTTCGCAGACATGACGGGTTTCCCCCGCCCATTCGCCGAGGAAGCGCAACATCAGGTGGTTGATGCCCAGATCAGCCAATTGCTGAACGCGCTTGGCAACAGAATCCGGACTGCCCGCGATCGTGTCTTTCAGATCGCCCCCGGCGGCATATCCGTCAGCCTGGGACTGGCCAGGCTTGGGCCGGATCACCGGACCGTCGAACTTACCGTGCCGGGCCACATAACGGCTGCGGATCGCCATCTGTTCGGCCTTGGCAATTCTCGCAAACTCCTGCGCTTCCGCGTCAGTTCTCCCAACCACGATGCTCAGCCAGTCAGTCGTACACCAGCGCAGGCATTCATCGACAACGTCTTGCGGGTGATTGGCCGCAGCCAAAGCGGTTCGATAAGCCAACGCCTGCGCCCGCACATCGGCGCCAAAAACACCCAGAAACGCCGGCCAGCCATTCTGCGCGGCCTTTATGAGCCCTGCCTCGCGGCTCGCCGTACGGATCATGATCGGGTGCCGCCGCGTGAAGGAAGCCGGCATGATCCGCCGCTTGATATGGCCGCGATGGTTGCCGACCTCAAAACTGAATTCAGGATCGCCGTAGCGGAATTTCCAGAGTTTTTGCATCACATCGAGCGTGTCTTCAGCCGCGCGGCCCGAAGCGTGATACTCTTTGTCGACACCGAGCCCTTCGGCTTCCGCGCCCTGCCAGCCGCTGCCAATGCCGAACAGCGCTTTGCCTTGCGTCAGCTGATCCAGCAGGTTCATGCTCTCCACCAACCGTACCGGATGATAGAAAGGCGCCGACAAGACGCCAAAACCGAGATAACGGTCTTTTGGAATTTGCGGCGCGATATAGGCGGCAAATTGCATGGGATTGCTGTGCCAGGGACCCCGAAAATGATGGTCCGTGTACCAGGGATTGAAGCCCAGCTCGGCGATGCGGATCGACTGCTCCGCCGCCATTCCGATGGTGCGGTGATCGTCCTCCGGCTCCTCGTAATCCGGGAAAAACATGTTCAAGGTCATCGCGGAAAAGTCCATATTTCTCTCCCTTGCGGCAGGAACGGAACTAATCCGCCCCGCAGTCATTTTGTCATTGGCGACATGATAGGCAGCGGGGGGAGAACAGCGCAAGCGGATGCAATCAAAGCCGGCCGGACGCTTCCGGAGCCTGGTTCGTCCAAATCCCCCGGCAACCCCATTGCCCCACCCGGCCCTGGCCGCTTATGGTGGCCATTCGCTAAAAATACCCGCCGGGAGCAAACGCACGCCATGGATGACAGCTCGAAACGCCCCAAACGCCCGACAATCACCGATCAGGAGGCGCTGCTGTTTCACTCCCGCGGGCGACCCGGCAAGATCGAAATCATTTCCTCCAAGCCCATGGCGACCCAGCGCGACCTGTCACTGGCCTATTCGCCAGGTGTCGCGGTTCCCGTATTGGAAATCGCCAAGGACCCCTCCAAGGCTTTCGATTATACTGCGCGCGGCAATATCGTTGCAGTTATTACCAACGGAACGGCGATCCTCGGCCTCGGCAATCTCGGCGCACTGGCTTCGAAGCCGGTCATGGAAGGCAAGGCGGTGCTGTTCAAGCGCTTCGCCGATATTGATTCCATCGACCTTGAAATCGACACCGAAGACCCCGATGAATTCATCAATGCGGTGAAGTTTCTCGGCCCCTCCTTTGGCGGCATCAACCTTGAGGACATCAAGGCCCCCGAATGTTTCATCATCGAGCAGCGCCTGCGCGAACTGATGGATATTCCCGTTTTTCATGACGATCAGCACGGCACCGCGATAATCTCCGCCGCCGGCGTTCTGAACGCCATCAAACTCACGGGCCGTGACATCAAGAATACGAAACTGGTCTGCAATGGCGCGGGCGCGGCCGGCATCGCCTGTCTCGATCTCATCAAGGCCATGGGATTCGCGCCTGAAAACGTCATTCTCTGCGACACCAAGGGTGTCATCTATCAGGGCCGCACCGATGGTATGAACCAGTGGAAATCCGCTCATGCTGCCGTCACGAAAGCGCGGACGCTTGAGGAAGCGATGGTTGGCGCGGATATTTTCTTTGGATTGTCGGTGAAGGGTGCTGTGACGCCCGAAATGGTCGCCTCGATGGCCAAGAATCCCATCATTTTCGCCATGGCCAATCCGGACCCGGAGATAACGCCAGAGGAAGCCCACGCCGTGCGTGACGACGTCATCATCGCTACCGGGCGCTCCGACTATCCCAATCAGGTCAATAACGTTCTGGGCTTTCCCTATATCTTCCGGGGCGCGCTCGATGTGCGCGCGACCACGATCAACATGGAAATGAAAGTTGCTGCCGCCCATGCATTGGCGCAACTCGCACAGGAAGACGTGCCCGATGAAGTGGCGCTTGCCTACGGCGGCGCGCGCCCGCGTTTTGGCCGCGAATACATTATTCCCGCACCATTCGATCCTCGCCTGATCAGCATCGTCCCCGCTGCTGTCGCCAAAGCTGCCATGGATTCCGGCGTCGCCCGCAAGCCTATCGTCGACATGAAAGCCTATGAAGCCCAGCTTTCAGCCCGCCGCGATCCTGTGGCCGGCGCGCTGCAACGCATTTTCGATAGGGTGCGGCGCTATCCCAAGCGCGTCGTTTTTGCCGAAGGCGAGGAGGAACAGGTTATCCGAGCCGCCGTGTCCTTCGTGAACCAGGGCCTTGGCACCGCAATTCTCGTCGGCCGTGAGGAACTCGTCAAAGCCAATGCCGAGCGTGTGGGCGTCGACATAACCGGCGGCAATATCGAGATTCACAATGCGCGCCTCTCATCGCGCAATGCCACCTATGCGCAATTCCTTTATGAGAGACTGCAACGCAAGGGATACCTGCAGCGCGATTGCCAGCGCCTGATCAATCAGGACCGCAATTCCTTTGCCGCCGCCATGGTGGCCCAGGGAGATGCGGACGCCATGGTGACGGGCGTCACCCGCAATTTCTCCATCGCTCTGGAAGAAGTGCGGCGCGTGGTCGATCACAAACCGGGCCATCGCGTAATGGGCCTCTCGCTCGTCCTCGCCAAAGGCCGTACGGTGCTTGTCGCCGATACCGCCATCGCTGAAAATCCCAATGCCCAGGATCTCGCCGATATTGCAAAGGAGGCAGCGGGAGTCGCCCGGCGGCTAGGCACCGAGCCGCGCGTCGCCCTGCTCGCCTTCTCCACCTTCGGCCATCCCGAAAGCGAACGCTCCCTGCACGTGCAGGAAGCCGTGCGGATTCTCGATGGCCAGCGCGTCGACTTCGAATACGATGGCGAAATGTCCGCTGACGTCGCGCTGAACCGCGAGGCCATGATGGCTTATCCTTTCTGCCGCCTGACCGACACCGCCAACGTACTGATCATGCCGGCGTTCCATTCGGCATCCATCTCCACGAAGATGCTGCTGGAGCTGGGCGGAGCAACTGTCATCGGCCCGATGATTGTCGGCCTCGACCGGCCCATCCAGATCGTCCCCCTCGGCGCAAAGGATTCCGATATTGTAAATATGGCCGCACTGGCAGCCTTCAATCTGGGTGGTTGATCGCCTCCAGATTGGCAAAGATTGAGCGGGCTTCAACTCTTTCTCAATGCGGAAAGGCTAGGTTGAAGCACCGGTGAAGGCCGGCAAGTCCGGACAACACCATGAATCTGTATCTTGTACTCGGCTCAACCCTCGCCTTGCCGGCGGTATTTCTGGCGGGTTGGGCCTTGCGCGCGCGTAAATCTGCGCAGGCGCCGGCCCATTTAATTTCGGCCCTGCAGCAGGAGGTGGAATCCCTGCGGGACGAAATCTGGGAATTGAAAGGCGCGGCTGCAGAACGCGACAAGGCAGAAGCTGCCAACGAAGCAAAATCCAGATTTCTGGCAACCGTCAGCCATGAAATGCGCACGCCGCTCAACGGCATCCTCGGCATGGCTGATCTCATGCGCGGTGCGAACCTCACTGCCGAACAGAGTTATTATCTTGAAATGATCCGCGCCTCCGGCGGCGCGCTGGCCTCGTTGATAGAAGAAGTGCTGGACTTCTCACGCATCGAAGCTGGAAAGCTCGAACTGACCGACGCGCCTTTCGAAGTGACGGCACTGGTCGAACGCGTGGTCGAATTGCTCGCCCCGCGCGCACAGGGCAAGGGGCTGGAAATCGCATCCTCCATCGCCGCAGATGTACCACCATTGTTGACCGGCGACGCCGCCCGCCTCCAGCAAGTCCTGATCAATCTGACGGGCAATGCGGTCAAGTTCACGCAAAAAGGCGGCGTCGGATTGCGCGTGACCCGAACCCCAGCTGGAACCATCCACTTTGCCATATCCGACACCGGCCCCGGCATTCCACCGGACCGGCAGGAAGCCATCTTCATGGCTTTCGAACAGGCCGACGGCTCATCGACCAGCCAGCACGAGGGAACCGGTCTGGGACTCGCGATTTCCCGCCGTATCGCAGAGCTGATGGGGGGCCAATTAAGGCTCGACCATTCTGACGCCAATGGCTCGATGTTCGTCTTTGAAATGCCCTTGACCGCTGCACCAAACGCCAGAAAAGCGCCCGACAAACCCGGCCTGGGCGGCCGCAGGGTTCTGGTTGTGGCCAATTCACCCTTCGAAGGACCCTGGCTCGGTGAACGTCTTGCAGGCTCGGGGGCGAGCGTCACCCGGGCCCAGGGAGAAAACGAGGCGATAGAAGCACTGGAAAGCGGCAAGCCATTCGATATCGTGATCGTCGATTGCGCTTTGGGCGAAGAAGCGACACGCCGCCTCTCCAAGGCCACACGCGCCTCCCGCGCGGGCCGTAGCCTCGTGCTGTTCTCCCCCTTCGAACGGCGTGCCTTCGGTCAACAATCCCTGCAGGAATTTGATGGTTGGCTGGTCAAGCCGGTGCGCACAGGTTCGCTCATCGCCAGACTGACCGACGCTTTTGCTCCGCCGCAGGCGACCGCGATTTCGACCTTCGACGATTACAAGCCCGCTGACGGCCTGAACGTGCTTTTGGCCGAAGACAACGAGATCAATGCGCTGATTGCCACCAAACATCTCGAGAAACTTGGCGCCATCATCACCCGCGCGCATGACGGCCAGGAGGCTCTGCAACTCTGGCTGGAGTCACGGCAGGGACATAGATCCGCCTTCGATGTGTTGCTGCTCGACATCCGCATGCCCGGCCTCGACGGTACCGAAGTGGCACGCCGCGTACGCGCCGCCGAATCCGAAGCCGGCCACCCGCCCGTACGCATGATTGCATTGACAGCCAACGCCTTCGATGAAGATCGCCGGGCGTGTCTTGCTGCCGGCATCGACGAATTTGTGACCAAACCTGTTGATATTGCAAAACTGGCGCAGGTGCTGAACCGCAATCAAGCCCAAGGCGAAGAACAGTCTTTGCGCTCCGCCCGGCCAGCTACATGAAATGTCTGTGGCTCGAAGATCGATTTTGCGCGATCGCAATATTGGCGTCATAATTGTTTCGAATCTTCATGTTTGGTAGCCGGTACAATGCACCAATCACCGGCAACGCCTGAACTGTCGAATTCTCCCAAAATGGGCGGGCCGTTTCGGCCTGCAGCGCGGGGAATACAGGCGTTTCATCCCGCTGCCTTTTTGCCGGCATTCGTAAAATCGCGTCAACGTGTTCGCGATTTGGCGGGCCTTCCGGATTCCCTGGGGTCGATAGGCTCATTGGAGATACGGCTCGCTGTAACCAAGAAAGAGATCAGGCGCGCACAAAAGCTTCGATGGCGGGTCTTTTTTGAAGGCGGCAAGGCAATCCCCGATCGCATGTCCCAACTTCGCCGCAGGGATATCTGCGCGTTCGACAGGATTTGCGATCATCTCATCGTCATTGACCACGTCGCAATCAGCCGGTTTGGCAAGATCAAGCCCCGTGTGGTTGGTACCTATCGCCTACTGCGCCAGGATGAGGCGGAAAGACATAGCGGTTTTTACAGCGCCACTGAGTTCCAAATTTCCGGCTTGCTGGAACGCAACAAAGGCAAGCGCTTTCTCGAACTTGGGCGCTCGTGCGTCCTGCCCGAATATCGCTCCAGACGCACTCTGGAATTGTTGTGGCGCGGCATCTGGACCTATGTTCGCCATCACCGGGTCGATATGCTTATCGGCTGCGCTTCGCTTGAGGGAACCAACCCGTTACAGCACGCTCTGCCTCTGTCCTTCCTTCATCATCACGCTTCGGCTGACGAAACGCTAAACGCCCTGCCTCTGAAACATCGGCACATCGCCATGGATATACTCGGCAAGGATTCAGTGGACATTCGCCGCGCTGTCAGCGCCCTGCCGCCATTGATCAAGGGGTATTTACGTTGCGGTGCTGTCTTTGGCGGTGGAGCAGTCATAGACCATCAATTTGGCACAACCGATGTTTTTGTAATCATGCCCGTCGATAAGATCGACCCTCGCTACATCGAGCATTTTTCAACTGCCGGAAGCTCGCTGCAGGCGGCAGTCTGAAGCTTTATCCCGTGACAAATCGCTCTCGATCGTGCGGTAGGGTAAAATCAATATCAGGCCCGCACGGTACAATTCCGTGCGGATTGATGTGCAGATGGCTCCCGTAATAATGTTTGCGCACATGATCAATGTGAAACGTGCGCTTGATGGCGGGACGCTGAACGAGATCGCGCGTATAGTTCCACAGATTGGGATAATCGACGATCCGTTTCTTGTTGCACTTGAAATGGCCAACGTAGACAGCATCAAACCGCAACAATGTCGGCAATAGTCTGATATCGGCCTCAGTGAGCCTGCTCCCGCAAAGGTACCGCTGATGCGATAATCGCTCCTCAAGCATATCGAGCGTAGAAAAGAGCTCTTGCGCGGCCTCGTCATAGGCCGCCTGCGTTGTAGCAAAACCGCAGCGATAGACGCCATTGTTCACCGTATTATAGATGCGGTCGTTCAAAAGATCGATTTCGCTGCGCAAATCCATCGGGTAGTAGTCGCCCTCCAGCGCGCCCGCGCCATCGAAGGCCGAATTGAACATGCGGATAATCTCCGATGATTCATTGTTGACGATGGTCTTCGTCTCCTTGTCCCAGAGCACCGGCACAGTCGCCCGCCCGCTATAGACGGGATCAGCGCGCAGGTAGATCTCGTAGATATATCTGGACGCACCCAGCGGATCTGGAACAACCCCTTCGCCGGGAACGAACGTCCATCCGTTCTCGCGCATCAGCCAGTGCACAACCGAAACGTCGATCATACCTTCAAGCCCTTTCAGCGCGCGCATGATCATCGTGCGATGCGCCCAGGGACATGCGTGGGAGATGTAGAGATGGTAGCGGCCGGATGTCGCAGCAAATCCGCCGCGTCCAGAGGGACCCGGCGCTCCATTCCCCGTCACCCAGTTACGAAACTGGCTTTCACGCCGCACGAAACGGCCTTGTTCGATCCGTCCGAGCGCAACCTCGTCCGACCATTTTCCGTCGATCAAAAGCCCCACTTGCACACCCTCCCGCAGTCTATAAAGTGAAACGCAACATACATGATCTGCGCGGACAGATGCGGAACATTTCGCGCAGCATACGGGGGATGGCGATGCTTCTGACGGGCAAGGAAAAGCTCGAGCGCATGCGCGACGGGCGCATCGTATATCTTGGCGCAGAGCGCATCGACGATGTGACGACGCACCCGGCATTCCGTAACGCGGCCCATACTGTAGCAGAACTCTATGATTTCAAGTCCGATCCGGCGCGACGCGCAGAACTTGCTTTCGAGGAAGATGGCGAATGGTTCAGTCTTTACTGGAAACAATGCCGGACGCGGGAAGAGCTCGCGCTGCGGATGCTCGCCTTGCGCAAGCTGGCGGACGTAACCTTTGGCATGTTCGGACGCTCGCCTGATCACGTGGCTGGCATGGTCACCGGTTTATCAATGAAGCCCTCCGTCCTCGACGCCTTGCATCCCGGCTTTGGTGACAACCTCACGCGCTTCTATAAACATGCGCGCAAGAACGATCTCTATCTCTGCTTTGCCACCAGCCCGCCATCGGGCGTACGCAGCACCGAGCTTTTTCCCGGTCAACAGCGCGACGATCCCTGCCTGCGCGTGGTCGCCGAGGACGATCAGGGCGTAACGCTGTCCGGCATGAAGATGCTGGCGACGGGCGCTGTATTTGCCGATGAAGTCTGGATTGGCAATCTCACGCCTATTGACGAAAAGCACAAGGCCGAGAGCATCACCTGCGCCCTGCCTTTCAATACCAAAGGCGTTTCGCTGTGGTCGCGCCGCGCCTATGAAAGCACCGTCCAGCACGAACTCGATTATCCCCTGAGCTATCGCCTCGATGAAGGCGATTGCATGCTGGTGTGCGATAGCGTGAAAGTGCCGTGGGAGCGTGTCTTTCTGCACAATGATGGCGTCTGGTCGCGGCGCATGTATATCGAAACGCCTGCCAATTGCTATGCCAACAGCCAGAGCAATATCCGCTTCTGGGCGAAGATGAGCCTGATCGCCGGCTTGGCCAGCAAGATTTGCGAAGCCAACGGCATCGACAAAATCCCCGCCGTGCGCGAATTACTCGGCCGGCTCGCGGCGCTGGAAGCCACCATCGGCGGCATGGTGCATGGCCAGATCGAAGGCTGGGAAGCCTGGCCCGAGGGCTATGCCACGCCCAATCGCAGATTCATGTATGCGTCGCTGAACTGGTGCCAGGAACATCACACCGAAATCATCGACATCCTGCGCACGTTGCTCGGCGGCCTGCCCATGCAGATGCCCGCCAGTATAGATATTTTCAAAGACCCCGAATTGAAAAGCCGGTTTCAGCGGTGGTGGGGCACGGCCAATCTGGAAGCCTTGCCGCGCATGAAGCTCTACAAACTCGCCTGGGATCTTGTCGGCTCTGAATTCGCCGGCCGCCATCAGCTCTACGAAAAATTCTATGCCGGCAATTCCATCGTCGTACGCAACCAGAGCGATCGCGAAGCGCCGTGGAAAGAGTTTCACGGAACTGTCGAACGTCTCCTCAATCGCGTCAAGGCGCCAGAATTCAAATAAAGGAAGTTTATATGTCCGGAACAAGCATCATGCCCGCGCCATCCATCAAGAAGCTTGCCAGCGGTATGCCATCGTCGACGATTTTCATCGGCAACAGCTTTTTTTATTACAATAACGGCATCCATTCGCTGATTACAAAATTTCTGGCTGCCGTTGACCCCAGCTTTCAATATCGCAGCACAATGGCCACAATCAGCGGCTCGGGCCTCGACTGGCATGATGTAGAATCCTACTTTCGCCCTAACGCTGTCGGCAGATATTCGTTCGATAATGACAATAATGTTGTCTTCAACAACCTGACAAAACTGTTCGATGTCGCGATCATCATGGATTCAAGTCAAGGCCCCGTGCATCCGGTACTTGCCCCTGTGTTCGATGAATATATCGGCAAGAATGCGGCTACGATCCGCAAGCATGGCGCCGAACCCGTGTTCTTCATGTCCTGGGCCTATGCCGACAAGCCCGAAATGACAGCCCCATTGGCTGAACGTTACACCGAAGCCGGCAACAGGCTCAACGCTCTGGTCATTCCTGCAGGGCTTGCGTTTGCGCGATCCATTGCAGCGCGACCATCGCTCAACCTTTATGTGGACGACAAGCGTCATCCCAGCCTGCCCGGAACTTATCTGGCCGCCTGCACGACCTACGCCTGTCTATTTGGAAAATCGCCGGTAGGCATAAACTGGCTTGCAGGTCTTGATTCAGACACAGCGCATTTCCTGCAAACAATCGCAATCGAAACGGTGCAGGACTATTTCGGCCAGGCGTGAATGATGCATGGCTTGTTCTGGCGAAGCATCATGTTGAGCTCTTGATGAGCGCTTGCAATCCTTCGCGATAACTGGGGTAGGCAAGCCTGATACCCAGCCCCTCGCGCATGGCGCGATTGGATATTCTCTTGTTCTCGCCATAAAAGCTGCGCGCCATAGGCGTCAGGTCTGCAGTGTCAAAGTCGATTTCCGGTGGTGCCAGCAGGCCGGTGAGTTCTGCGGCAAGAGAGACGACATCCTGCGGCGGTGAAGGTTCGTTGTCGGCAATGTTCCATATGTGGACCCCGCCTGATATGGGGAGTGTAAGACAGGCCTGAATGGCCCGGCCGATATCTTCCACATGAATGCGATTAAAAACCTGATCTTTCTTCACGATGCGCCGTGCCTTGCCAGCGCGTAAATTCTCGATTGCATTACGCCCCGGTCCATAAATCCCCGCAAGCCGCAGAATATGCAGTTCGCACCCGTGTTTGCGTGCAAAAGACATCCAAGCGTTTTCCGCATCCACACGGCGCTTTGAGCGCTCGTTGACGGCCTTTAGTTCCGCTGCTTCGTCGACCCAGCCGCCTTTATGATCGCCATAGACGCCAACAGTGGACAAATAAATTACGCGCTGAAGAGGCCGCATTTCCAGCAACACAGATTCAAACACACGCATCACGGGATCGCCCAGAGCATCCGGAGGAATACTTGAAATTATAGCCTCACATCGATCCAGCGCCGCATATATCGAGGGATCGCAGGCGTTCGGTGAAAAGACAAAAGCCGGTATTCCCAAGGCGCTTATCGCTTCGCACTTCCCAGGCTCGCGCGCCGTACCAAAAATATCGCCATATTTTTCGCGATGCGTGCGCGCGAAGTGCAGCGCTGAATAACCAAGGCCGAAAATGAACAGGTTCATCTTTGAGCGCTCGCTGGCTTCTCGATGTCCTTCAAAACATTCCATTCACTCATAACGTCAGGATCGCTTTCTTGATCCAAATAGCGCGCGCTGAATTCCGCAAACTGCCCAGCGTCGGCCAGACGCCCCAGCGCCCATACCGCCATTGCGCGGACCAGAGGCGAGACATGATCAAGTTTTCCGGCAACCAGCGGCAAAAATCCGTTGTCGCCCGAATTGCCGATGGCGATGAGAACATTGCGCAGGAATCGCACGTGCCCAATCCGCTTGACAGGCGAGGCGGAAAATAATGTTCGAAAACCCGCATCATCAAGCTGGCACAGCATTGCAAGACCCGGCTGCTTCAAATCTTCGCGCGCAATCAATCCGGCTTCACGCGCCTTCTGTGCAAATTTGTTCCAGGGACAAGCCGCAAGACAATCATCGCAACCATAGATGCGGTTGCCCATCAGAGGGCGCAAGGCGCGCGCTATATGTCCCTTGTGTTCTATCGTCAGATAGGAAATGCACCGCCGCGCATCGAGCTTGTAAGGACCATCAAACGCCTGCGTCGGGCATATATCGAGACAGGCACGACAAACGCCGCAGTGATCCACTTCCTTTGCATCTGGCACAATATCGAGCGTGGTAAAGACCGAGCCGAGAAACAGCCACGAGCCGAATTCGCGCGAGACAAGATTGGTATGCTTGCCCTGCCAGCCAAGGCCTGCAGCGGCAGCGAGCGGCTTTTCCATGACCGGAGCCGTATCGACGAACACCTTGACCTCCGCGCCAGCGACGCAGCCCTGTTTCAACAACCATTGCGCCAGAAGCTTCAACCGGCCCTTGATCACATCGTGATAATCGCGATGCCGCGCATAAACGGAAATCGTCGCGCTCTGCCGGTCATCCAGCGAAGCCAGCGGATCGCTCTCCGGCCCGTAGTTCATGCCCAGCATGATGATGGAACGCACATCGCTCCACAGAACCCGCGGATCGGCCCGGCGCGCTTGTGTCTCCGCCATCCAATTCATATCGCCATGTGCGCCACTGTCGATCCATTGCGAGAGCCAGTCGGAAGTCTGCGGATTGGCGTCAGGGCGAACGATGCGGCATGCATCGAACCCGAGCTCCCGGGCTTTAGAAGCCAGAGCCGACTTGAAAGCGGATGTGTTCAGAAATCCAGATCCGCGTAGACTGGCGCCGGGTTCATCCCCACCACCCGGTCCCCGAGGAGCGCGCGGAAGGACGGACGGGACTTCACCCGCACGTACCAGTTCTTCGCGTTCTCGTTTTCCGCCCATGGCACGTCGCCCAGATAATCGGCGCAGGAAAGATGCGCAGCCGCAGCCAGATCTGCATAGCTCATTTCATCCCCCGCAAGCCAGTTC
>CANJJI010000004.1 GCA_947474545.1 Beijerinckiaceae bacterium
AGCGCAAGGCCCGCGGCTACAAGCGTTTCGCAACAATGCGCACCGTTCTGTTCCTAATCGCCGGAAAACTCGACTTCGCCCAAATCAAACCCCAGGCTCTGTAACCCACTCGAAATTTAAATGAGCCAGAAATCCTGGTCCTCTCGATTGCGGCGGTATTCTAAAATATCACCTCTCGCAGAGGCCGTTATTAAACCCGTTTATTGAATGGCAGAAGAGTCTGCCATCGCAAATCGAAGATCTTATGGTTCGTCCGGAAGGCTATTTTCACATCTATGCTTTCAATACGCTACGCCAATTTGGAGCAAATTTTGAGTTGCTCGCGACACATCTGGAGTGGCTGCAGAATTCGCTGGCCCATGTGTTTTACAATGAAATAGCTGCTGCCCAGGCAATTTCAGAATCGGCCAAAAGCATGCAATTTCAACTAGCGCGAGCGGTGGCTCGCCGCAAGCCCGATAGCCTTGCAGGATTGATCACGCCGATTGCCTCTCATTATGAGAGACTCATGACGGGCCTTGACACATTCGCAGGCGTCAAACGTGCCGCCTGAAATCGCGGATCTGTTGTACAATGACCTCTGATCGCGTCCATTTTTCTGCGCCTCAGGAAATTTCGTCCGGGTGGAAGTGCGCGATACTGCAAGCTGATTTATGCCGGACGCCGGATGAGGCTATAAAATCAGGCGATTGGATTTCAGCCAAGGCGCCCGGGACTACAGCGCAGGCATTGAGCGAAGCCGGGCTCTGGCCGCCTGACGATCCTTCGCCCTTGCATGATCAGGATGTCTGGTATGTCTGCGATATAGTCACGCAGGTTCCTTCCAGATTGCGGTTGGAAGGGCTCGCAACTATTGCAGAAGTCTGGATTAATGGCCAGTTGGCAACTGAATCCATCAGCATGTTTTTGCCCGTTGATATCGAATTGAAGGATAGCGGAAGTATTCAAATAGCTATCTGCTTTCGGAGTCTGAAACGATATCTGGATCAAGTTAAAGGCAAGCGTGCGCGGTGGCGAACGGCTTTAGCCGACAACCAGTCATTGCGCTTTGTCCGAACGACTCTGCTTGGTCATATGCCCGGATGGTGTCCACAGATTGATTGTGTTGGTCCGTATCGCACGATCAAGCTGTTTCCCGGGGGGGCTCTCAGCCGGGAGAGCTTTGATTTGTGGACCCATTATTCTCAAGATAAGGGTTTCCTGTCAGCGTCTTTTACATTTCCGGAAGATGTGGCCTTACCTGGGTTTGTAACTTTGCTATGCGCGGGTCGCTCCGTTGCCTTAGTCATGGATGGCCGTAAAGCTCATGGTTTATTGGAACTTGATAATGTTGAGCCGTGGTGGCCCCATACGCACGGAAAATCTATGCTCTATGAGGTTGCGGTCGATATTGAGGGTAACATTCAACCATTGGGCGCGGCGGGCTTCAGATCGGTTGAAATTGATCACGGGGCAGATGAATCCCGCTTTGGCTTTGTGGTCAACGGCGTCAAGATATTTGCACGCGGCGTTTGCTGGACGCCGTGGGATCTTGCCAGTCTGCCCGGCGACAAATCAACCTATTATCAGGCCTTGCGGCTTATGCGTGATGCAGGATTTAATATGGTCCGCATTCCCGGCATGACGCTTTATGAAAGCCCGGAGTTTTTTGAAGTTGCCGATGAGCTTGGCATCATGGTCTGGCAAGACCTGCAGTTTGCAAATTTCGATTACCCATTTTCCGACAAGGCATTTCACGCGGCCGCAGTAAAAGAGATCGAGAACTTTCTTTCCAACACCCGGCGTCATTGTTCGCTCGTCGCACTCTGCGGAGGCAGTGAGGTTGAGCAGCAGGCAGCGATGATGGGGTTGCCGTCAACGGTGCGCAAGGTTGAATTTTTAGAGGGTGAAGCTAAAGCAATTTTGTTGCGAGACCGTCCAGATATTGTTTACGTCGAGAACTCGCCTTGGGGTGGTGACCTTCCGTTTTCCGTCAATCACGGGGTAGGACATTATTACGGGGTTGGCGCATATTTGCGGCCGCTCGAAGACGCACGCAGGGCGGATGTCAGTTTTGCAGCGGAATGCCTTGCTTTCTCAAATGTGCCAGATCCCGCAACCCTGCGGGCGCAGTTTAGCCCGCCGGTATTAGAAAGCTTGGGTTGGAAAGAGGGTGTTCCCCGCGACAGAGGCGCTTGCTGGGATTTTGAGGATGTCCGCGAGTTCTAAATGAATCTCCTTTACGGCGTCGATTGTGCGGTTTTGAAAGATATTGATCCGGCCCGTTATCTTGCTTTGGCTCGCGCCTGTATTGCTGAAGTTATGGAAACGGCATTTCATGAATGGCGGCGGCCTAAGTCCCGCACCGATGGAGCGCTGGTATTTCTCTGGAAGGATTTACGGGCGGGGGCGGGCTGGGGAATTGTCGATCTTTCCGGACGTCCGAAGTCTGCCTGGTATGCCTTGCGCCGGGCTTGCCAGCCGGAGCAACTTTTATTGACAGACGAGGGTGTGAACGGACTTCACCTGCACGTAGTCAATGAAACTCAAAGTGCACAAAACCTTTTTATTACCATGGAGTGTATGACGGAATCGGGCGATATAGTGGCTTCCGGCGAGGCGGGCTTGTCACTTGGAACACGGCAGTCGCGAACATTGACGGGAGCGGAATTGTTGGGCGCGTTTTTTGACGTGAACTATGCCTATAAGTTTGGAGCGCGGGCTCATGATATTGTCGTAGCCCGTCTAAACGATCGTCCAACATCCGAAAATATCAGCGAAGTTTATTTTTTTCCCGGCGGGCGGGGGAGCGTGCAGTATGATAACGGTCTCAAAGTTGAGCTGCTAGAGCAGAACGATTCGTTTTCGCTCAATATTTCATGCAGACGCTTTGCGCAGACAGTTGCAATCGATGATGAGTATTTTAGGCCGGCCGATAATTACTTTCATCTGGCGCCAGGCCGGGTCAGATGTATCAGACTCGAGCGGATCGGCGAAAACAGGTGCAGACCATCTGGAATCGTGAGCTCGCTCAACGGATTGGATGTTGCCCGTTACTAGAATGTTGCACGAAAAGCGCAGCCCGGCCTTCCGTCCTCAAACGCGTAAGGAAAAAGAACTAGCGCGGAATTGCGGTTCAACTGAACCGAAATTCCGTTCAAGTATCAAGACGCCGTACGCGAGGCCGGCGTCCCGGTGAAAACCGAAAGAATATTACGAACGGCCAAGATATGGTTGATCGACAGGCAACATCGTCAGCTCGAAGACATTTGTTTCGTTCGGGAGACTGGCCATCAAGGTAATCGCCCGTGCAACGTCTTCTGTCGCCATCGTGTTCGACTTGGGACGCTGATCCATACCTGGGGAAAGTTCGGAAACAGTGGAGCCGGGATGAAGCACAGACGCCGTAATATTGAACGGCCGCGCATCAAGCGCGAGCGAATGGTTCATGGAGTGAATAGCGCCCTTGGATGCCGCATATCCGATTGCGTTCGGGCGCGGCATCTCCGCCGAAATACTGCCGATGGTGATGATGCGTCCGCGCCGAAGAGGTTTCATGCGGCGAAGAGCTTCGCGCGCACACAGGAATACGGATGAAAGATTCGTCGCTATTATTTTGTTCCAGGCTTCGAAACTTAATTCGTCCGTTGGCGTATGGTCCGCATATCCTGCACAATTAACAACGATGTGTGGGACGCCGAAGGCTTTTTCCGTCGCATCGAACAACGCGATGATGTCCGCTTCCTGCGTTACGTCAGTTCGCACCGCAATGGATTTTTGGCCGAGGCGTTTGGCGCGTTCATCCAGCCGCTCGGTACGGCGCGCAGCCATGGCGACCGAAGCCCCCTCAGCCACAAACATTTCGGCAATGCCAGCGCCGATGCCGGAGCTGGCTCCTGTCACTATCGCGATTTTACCGTCTAGTGTGCCCATGAATTCCTCCCCGGTGTGTTATCTCATATTTCCTCGGGCATTATGCCCGGCGACAGTTTCATGCCACGTTTGCGGCAGGTTTTACAAGAAAGCTTTCGCCGCGATCCAGAAAGTCGAGAGCCAGTGTGGCGACGCGTTTGGGCTGATCGAATTCGAGAGCGTGCGCAGCATCCCATATATAAGTGAGATGGGATTGCGGGATACGCTGTTTCAGTAACTGGCCTGATTCAGGCGGAATGATCTTGTCCAGGGATCCCATCAGAACCAGAGTGCGGGCCTTGATCTCGCCAAGCCGCCCCGCCATTTGTTCGTCGAAGGCAACGCCAGCAGTATATTCGGCGACTGCTTTGCGGTTCGTCATCAGAATATGTTCGCCGCGCTTTTCTTCCGGCGCGTTCTCGGGATTGGCATGCAGGGCACGCAGACGTTCTTGTGTATCATTGGGGAGCCCGCCCTTGTCAGCGGGTCTCAGCCCGGCAGGGGCTTCCAGAACGAGCTGTCCTGCAAGTGATGGGTGGCGGATGGCGAGCCACAGCGCGATCCAGCCGCCAAAGGATTCACCGATGACATCACATTCGCCATTGCAATGGGTGGTTATATATTCGCCGATCAGATCGGCAATGTCCTGCATGGAGGAGATGCTCGCATGACGATGCGTTCCCTCAAACCCGGGAATTACGGGAGCGTGGACCGTGTGGTGATCGGCAAGCGCCTGAACAACTTTCGACACGCGCGGACCGGCAGCGCTGTGAAGATGAATAAGTGGACGGCCCGAGCCGCCGGTGTTGACGCGCAAGGCGCCGCTTTTCATCGCGTATTCTTTTTCGGTGAAAACAATATTTGTCACGGTGATGTCCTGCTTAGCGTTTAGAGTGCGCGTACTTCCGGCAGTACACGGTCACGGAATAATTCCATGCTGCGGATCACCGCGGTTTGCGGCATTCTGCCCAGCGCCATGTTCATGTTGATGTGGCCTGCGCCCAGATGCTGATTGAGGCGCTTGATCTGTTTGACGACACTCGATGGACTACCGCAGAGAATTGTACCGGCTTCGATCTGTTCCTTGACACTGCGTTGCTTTAAAGTTTCAAGCCGTTTGACGAAATATTCGCCAGCACCTGCGCCGCCCGAGCCCTCGCCAAAGAAACGGGTTTTTTGCACAACGATACGTTGAGCATCCTGTTGCGGGCGCATCAGCACCTTATGGAAATAGGCGAGGGCCTCTGCCATCGTCTCTTGTGCTTCTTCATCCGTTTCGGCGATGCAGGTGCCCTGTCCAACAAGAATGTCCTCGGGCCCGGGGTTTCGACCGTGCTCCATTGAACTTGCGCGATAGGTATCAATGAGACCGCGTGCGACATCGAGGTCGCCGATCAACGTCAGGCCGACCATGGCAGGAAACTGGCCGACAAAGGCGGCTGATTCCTTGTTGCTTGCTGACATCAACATACGCGGATGTGGCGTCTGATGCGGGCGCGGCCAGATGGAAATGGCGCGGTATTGATAGAATTCACCCTCCCAGCCGAACGGCTCGGGCTCAGTCCAGCATTTGAGAATGATGTTGAGCGCCTCGCGCATACGCCCGCGGGATTCATCGGGCGAAACATTATAGGCAATATATTCATGGGGAATGCCGCGCACGAAACCGGCAATAAGACGTCCGCCACTCATCACATCGAGCATGGCGTATTCTTCGGCGACGCGAACCGGATTCAGGAGAGGCAGCAAATTGCCGAGCATGGCCAGCTTGACGTTCTTTGTCCGTTGGGTCAGCGCGCCGCCAACCACATTGCAATTGGCCATGAGTGAATAGGGCGAGAAATGATGCTCATTGCAGCCAACCCAATCGAATCCGCATGTCTCGGCATGAGCAAGCGTGTCGATATAGCGTTTGTATAATTCGGTGCCTTTTTCGCCGCGGAACTGTCCATTACGCGCCGGCCATTCGGTCGGGGCTTCTTCAAGGTCTGTCCATGGCATCAGGTGGAAGAATGAAAAATGCATATCTTGAGCTTTCCTCGTTTATACTTGCCGTCCGGGCCATATCGGCCTTACTGGAAATTATCCAGTATTCGTGGCTATCGCGGCGGCGGCTCCATTCCGCGTTCCTGATACCATTTCTCGCATTCGTCAAAAGCGGCTTGAACACGGGCATGTCTTTCGTCGAGCAGTTCACGCGCCCATGTATGCGTGAATATGTAGAATTCGCGGTTGCGAATGGCGCGCAGGACACGTTCGCCGACAACGTCAGGCGGTAAGCCCTCGTGAAGCAGATGGGCGAATTGTTCACTCTCTTCGCGCTTGAAAGCGCCACCCATGCGTTCAGGCCGTGCGCGGCCTGAATGAAAAATGCCGGTGTTCACGGCGGCAGGGGCGAGAATTGACAGGCCAATGTTAGAGCCTTCCAGATCCTGTTCCAGAGCTTCGCTTATGGCGACCACTGCATATTTAGACATGGAATAGGGGCCGGTATCCCAGCCCGGCTGGATGCGGAAGCCGCCAATCGACGCGGTGTTGACGATGTGTGACTCTTCGCCGTGTTCGCGCATATGCGGCACGAAGGTCTGAAAGCCATGAATCACGCCGTAGAGGTTCACGCCAAGCACCCATTCCCAATCTTTCGCCGGCAGCTTTTCGATTGGCACACCGTGCATGGAGATCCCGGCATTGGCGCAAAACACGTGCACTTTGCCGAAGGCGTCGAACGCCTGTTGTGCAGCCCGCTGCAGCTGTTCTTTCACGCTGACATCGGCCTCAACAGCGACCGCCTGCGCGCCGAGCCTGTTCACTTCGCCCAGCGCCTGCTCAAGACCGTCGCGGCGGATATCGCATAGAACGACGTTCATGCCGTTGCGCGCGAATGTGCGGGCCATACCGAGGCCTATGCCGGATCCGGCGCCTGTTATGAAGGCTGTCTTGCCCTGAAAATTCTGCATGTTTGGCGTTCCTCTGATTTTACAGAACAATATTTTTTCTGAGGGCGCAATGTCCAGAGCACGGTCATGCGTCCATATTGTGTATCGGGAATCCGGATGCCGCCCTGCGATCTGGACATACGTGCTGCCACGTGTTCGACTGTTCAATCAGGGACAGCAAGTTGGGAGCCAAATCGTGACATCAGCAGCGGAAAGTGAAATTCTGACTCGCGTGGGACCGGGTACGCCGCTGGGGACAATGATGCGGGAATATTGGATTCCTGCGTTGATGTCTTCAGAGCTCGGGGCCGATGCGCCGCCCACTCGGCTTATGCTTCTGGGGGAAAAGCTGATCGCCTTTCGCGACAGCCGGGGGCGCGTGGGCATACTCGATCATCGCTGTCCGCATCGCTGCGTCTCGCTGTTTTTCGGCCGCAACGAGGAAGCTGGATTGCGCTGCACCTATCACGGCTGGAAGTTTGACGTGGATGGCAATTGTCTCGATCAGCCGAATGTTCCTGCGCATCAAGCGTTTCCTGACAAGGTGAAAGTTAAAAGCTACCCTGTCGTCGAGCGCCATGGCCTGATCTGGACCTATATGGGCGCGCGCGCCGAGCCGCCGCCTTTGCCGTGTTTTGAGTCCGTGATGCTTGCTGACCCTGCCGAACGCAACTTGTTCTGCGTGATGCGGGAGTGCAATTGGCTGCAGGCTCTGGAAGGGGATATTGATACGTCCCACTTCAGCTTTCTGCACATGGGCGGCGTGGGCGCTGACGAGGTGGAGGCTGAAAATCCCGGGCGTTATGCACTGATCTATCCTGCCCCTGAATATCATGTTGCGGATACGGATTGGGGCACAATGTATGCAGCCCACCGGCCAGCAGATACGGGCAACACCTATTGGCGCTTTGCCCATTTCATGTTTCCCTTCTGGACCATCCCTCCTGACGGCAATTTCGCAGATCACGTGATCGCCCGCGCCTGGGTGCCTATGGACGATACTCACACGATGTTCATCCATTGCTCCTGGAAGAAGAATGCCCCGGGGCTGCGCAAGCGAAGGGATGGGTCGCCGATCCCCGGCGCGACGGTGGGAAACACTTATCTACCCAATACTACGGACTGGTTTGGCCGCTGGCGTCTGGCGGCAAATGTTGAGAATGACTATCTGATCGATAGGGACGCCCAGCGCAGCGGATCGAATTATTCGGGCATCACGGGCATTCATCTTCAGGATCAAGCCCTGACGGAAAGCATGGGCGGGATCGTGGATCATACGTACGAGCATCTTGCTGTGAGCGATCTCATGATCAACCGTACGCGGCGGCGGATATTGCAGGCTGCACGGGCTGCAGCGGAAGGCGTCACCCCGCCGGGGGTGGACCGTCCGGAAACTTTCCAGGGTGCGCGTGGCGGCGATTTTGTTTCGTCCAGCTCCATTGGCTGGCTGCAGGCCTATGGAGACGAGATGCGCGTTTCCAAAAACCCGGCTGGTGTATTGAAGGTTGCTGCGGAATGAGGCGTGAACTTGCGTTTCAGCCCCAACCGGGGCAGATAACGCCCATCACAAGAGGAAAATATCGATGCGTCCTTCCGGTAGAGCCATGGATCAAAAACGCGAAGTCACTATGGAACGTGACGTTGCGCGCTATGCCGAAGGCTCATGCCTGATCAAATGCGGCAATACCCATGTGCTGTGCACGGCGTCTCTGGAAGACAAGCCGCCGATGTGGCTGCGCGGACAGGGGCGGGGCTGGGTGACCGCAGAATATGCGATGTTGCCGCGCGCTACGGAAACGCGCACCCGCCGCGAAGTCCAATCGGGCAAGCCATCTGGCCGTACTCAGGAAATACAGCGGCTGATTGGACGTTCTCTCCGCGCCGTGGTGGACCTGCAGGCTTTGGGTGAACGGGCGATTACGATTGACTGCGACGTGCTGCAAGCTGACGGTGGGACGCGCACAGCCTCGATCACCGGCGGTTGGATCGCGCTGCACGATTGCCTCAAGTGGATGCATGGCCGTTCCATGATCAAGAACATGCCGCTGAACGACCATGTAGCCGCGATCTCTTGTGGAATCACGAAAGAAGGCACTGTGCTTGACCTCGATTACATCGAGGACTCGGCAGCGCATACGGATTCAAATTTCGTCATGACCGGCAAGGGCAATATAGTCGAAGTGCAGGCGACAGCTGAAGGGGCGGCTTTTACGGACGAACAGCTTGCCCAGATGATGGCGCTGGCGCGCAAGGGCATTTCGGAGCTTGTCGAACTGCAGAAACAGGCCATTGCCTGACGTTTAGGTATTCCAAATGAGTGAACAGCTGTCGCATCGTCGCCTTTCCGGGCGGATCGTTATCGCCACGCACAATGCGGGGAAATTGCGCGAAATGCGGGAATTGCTGCAGCCATACGGTATCGAGGCAGTGTCGGCAGGAGAGCTGTCGTTGCCCGAGCCCGATGAAACCGGAACGACATTCATTGCGAACGCGCTCATCAAGGCGCGAGCGTCTGCCATAGCTGCGAACCTGCCTGCATTCGCTGATGATTCCGGCTTGTGTGTTGATGCCTTGGGTGGAGATCCTGGCATCTATTCGGCTCGCTGGGCCAAGGAAGCAGGCGATTTTCCCAAGGCCATGGCGCATATCGAAGGCTTGATGCAGGCAAAAGGCGCAACCGAACCGGCACAACGCAAAGCGCACTTTGTGTCGGCGTTGGCTTTGGTCTGGCCCGATGGACACGAAGAGACATTTGAGGCGAAGGTCTTTGGAAGAATTGTCACTCCGCGCGGAGAAAGCGGTTTTGGTTATGATCCATTTTTCCTGCCCGAAGGTTATGATCGCACTTTTGGCGAAATGAGCTCAGATGAAAAGCATGGCATTCCCGCCGACGGATCGCAGGCCTTGTCGCACCGCGCGCGGGCGTTTCAGATCCTTGCCAGGGCTTGCCTAAGCTAGCCGACTGCGCGCGCACATCCTGTCGACGAGCCACTATGCGGAGCGGTTTGTACCTGGTGCTCGTTCGCACACCTGTGGCCCGGATAGAGAGCTATAGGCATATGGTGGCGGCTTCGCGTTTCTTCGAACCCGGTCTCACGCACGCAGGAGGCGAGAATGGCCGGACCCGGATTTTCCTATACGTCGCTTTTGTTCAAGGATGCGCCTGGCGGCTATATCTTTCAGGCGCCGGGCTTATCGCTGACCGGCGAACGCAAACATTACCTTGTAGACGCACAGCAACGGGCGGAAATTGAAGCCATAATGCCTAAAGGCGTTTATCTCGAGCCATTCAAGAGTATGGTCTGGGCAACGGTAATCTTCTCTGTCTTGATCATGGTGATAGTTCTTGCCGCGATGCATACGGAACATCCCTTCACGATAATCATGGCCGGCATTGGTGCGCTAATTGCTATTGGCATCTGGGCATTGCAGATTTCGAACAGAAAGCGGGTGCAACGCCTCCAACCCATCCTTGAGCGGGCAAGCCTGACCGAACAAGCGATTAGCATCGATGACATGAGTCTCGCGATGTCAAAAAGCAAATCACCGCGCGGGTTTGTGATCACAGGTAGTGTAAGTGGCCTTTTTGCAATGGCTTTCGCGACAGTTGTCTACCTGTCCCTATATTGGCTTGATCCAGGAAAAAGTTATTTCGGAAACCCGATCGCAACCTCGTTTTCTCTTTACACAATTGGTTTGATCGCCTTATCGGCTATCAGCTTCAAATCAGCGATTTTGGCGGGGATACCACGTGGGTCAAATCCCACAGACGGACAATGGAAATGGATGGCAGGCTTGCAGCGCGTGTCAATATTGGCGTCTGCAGCGGCTGGCTTGTTCGGTGTTGCATTGCTGATCATGACAGTCTGGCAGGACTATACTAATTTTGCTGATGGTAAGAGATTCATCGCGAAGAAGGACTATGATAAGGCCATAAGCAGCTTTACGAAGGCCATTGAAGATGAGCCCTACCGTGCAGATACTTATATGCAACGGGCGCTGGCCTATGTGTTGAAGTCTGAAAATGCACGCGCGATTTCGGATTTTACAAAAGTCATCGAACTCGAACCACGTAATGTTGCGCCGCTCCGGCAGCGCGCAGGCAGCTACCGGGCGATTGGCGATCACGGCAAGGCGATCTCCGATCTCACCAAAGCAATTGAAATGGCGCCTCAAGAAAGTTTCCTTTATCTTTCGCGCTCCTGGTCGCTGTCGTCGCTTGGCGCTTACGATCAGTCGCTTGATGATGCAACAAAAGCGATTGAACTGGAGCCGAATTCCGCCGGAGCTTACAAGGCTCGTGGTGATGTCTATTTTCACGAGAAGCAGCTCGATCTTGCACTCGCGGATTTTAGCAAGGCTACCTTGCTCGAACCAAAAGATCCGTATGCACGCATCCAACGGGGTCGTGTATATCAAGATCGTAATGAGTTTGACTTTGCCAATGGCGATTTTACTAAAGCAATCGACATGAATATTGCGCCCGCGCAGGGTATAGCCTACACTTGGAAAGGTGCGCTCAATATAAAGCTCGCCAAATACGATCAAGCCGTTTCAGATTTTTCCAAAGCCCTGGAGTTTAATGCTGCGATCTTTGTCAGTCACAACAATCGTGCCTTTGCCTATCTGAAAACTGGTGAACGCGATCTTGCGGCGTCAGATTACAAAGCTGTATTGGGTTTAACAGCCAAGAATGATTCAGATCGGCGAAATCAGCAAATTGCCCGGGATGGTTTGGCGCGCATCGGCGTATTGGAAGCAATAAAATAAAGAAAAGCTGCGATGCACCGCAACGTCATTGTTGGCACTCATGTCTTGTAACAGCGTGTAACGTCAATAGACGATGCGCCCGCCCAGCTGGCTGGTGGAGCGGAGTATAAGACTGTCCGCACTGGAATATCACCGCCGCCCATTCGCCGCCTGGCCTTTCTCGATATAGTCGCGAAGAAATGTTCTGATCTGGGGCGGTGGGTTCATCGTACGCTTGAATATGTCTTCAGTATTCTTGTCTGTCACGTATTTGGGAATATATTGCATTGTCTTCTGAGCTTCGGCCTTGAAGTCAGAATCTTCCTGCATTCTTAAGAAGCCGTCCTTGAGAGCAGCCATTGCGTCGGGCGGTGAATCTTGCGGCAGATGAATTGTGCGTAAGAACAATGTCCCGACATTGTTGACGACACGGAAGGCTTCCCACAATTCCCCACTGGGATATTCGCCTTTCACGCGCCTGTAGAAGGCCGGAAAATGCTCGGCTTCGATGCCTTGTGATTCCGGCGGCGTCGAAAACTCCTTGCCGTCGTCGTATGGATCATACCAGAGCGCGATGCCTTCTCCCGTCTTGATGATATTAGGCTCGATGGATGCCCTGTACGTAGGCATAGATTCTGCGGTCATGTGTACTTCACCACGCTGCAAGGCGAGGCGTGCTTCGGCGGAGCCACGGAATCCGGAAATGTATTTGTGGGGGATGCCGAGCATGTCGAGTTGCATGCGAATGCGGACGTCCTTGTCGGCCTCAGGCGTCAGGCCACCTGCCCAGAAGTCTCTGGCCTTCAAGATGTCCTCGGGCTTGTTGATGCCGGGTGGTACGTCCTTGCGGATATAGGCTACGCTGGTGCCGGGACCGCTGGCGATGAATCCGAGTTTCGTGACGTCGACCTTGATGCCGGGATCTCCCAGTGTTGTTTTTGATGCTGCGCCTGTGAAGAAACCGACGACAGTGCCATCGCGGGGTGCGGCCTGTCCCAGCCAGTTGAGCCCGACAATGCCCGCGCCTCCAGGCATATTTCGCGGCACGATAGTTGGTGCGCCGGGTAGGTATTTGACGATGTGACGGGCGGCGAGACGCGCTTCGAAATCGGTCGGGCCGCCCGGTGTGAAATTGATCAGAAAGGTGATTGTTTTGCCTTTGTAGAATTCATTGGGCTGGGCGTTAGAGCTGCCTGTGGCGGCCACCACAAGAGCCAAGACAGCAGCAAATGTCTTTATGTTTACACGCACGGATTCTCTCCCTTGCCATACCTGGCGCCAAGAATGATGGGGGATCACAATAATGATTGCGATCCCGGAAAAATGCATCCGCATTTTCCGGGATGACTATCCATTTATTTCCCGTACGCATTCAGCACGTGCCGGGCGATAACCATTTTCATCACCTCTGTTGCACCTTCGGTGATGCGATAGCTGCGTTGCTGCCGCCACATCTTTTCTATCGGCAGGTCAGTCGTCAGGCCAATGCCGCCATGGATCTGCATGCACATATCGGCGGCCTTGAACGCCATTTCATCGGCAAAATATTTGCACATGTATGCCTCTGTGCGCGCCTGGTGACCTGCCTCGATCATGGATGCTGCGCGATAGACCAGCAGACGTGCAGCTTCCAGCTCGACATACATATCCGTGAGCATGAACTGGATCGCTTGCCGGTCGGACAGGGGCCTGCCGAAGGTTACACGTTGCTTGGCGTAGGTTGCCGCCAGTTCAAGACAGCGTTCGGCAACGCCGATGGCGCGGGCGCCATGATGGACGCGCCCGTGTCCCAGCCACTTCTGGGCGAATTTAAAGCCATCGCCTTCGCCGCCCACCATATTCTTTGCAGGCACACGGACATCTTCAAAAATGATTTCCCAGGGCTTGTCGCCCATCATCGTATTGTATTGTACGCCTAGCTTCACACCAGGCGTATTCATATCGACGAGGAAGCAGGAAATTCCGCCCTTTGAGCCTTTTGCGCGATCGGTTGCGACCATAAGCTGAATATAATCGGCATCGCCTGCGCCGGTGATAAAGCGCTTGGTTCCATTGATGATATAATGGTCGCCGTCGCACGCAGCCACTGTTCGCATGGAGCCGGGATCAGAACCAGCGTCAGGCTCGGTTTGGCCGAAGCAGGCAATGCGTTCGCCGCGCAAAGTGGGCAGTAGATATTTTTCTTTCAACTCTCCGGTGAGATCGTAAAGATTGGAGCGCACATGCGGGCCCATGATACCGTGCCCGCGCGCAGGAAGTGCAATGGTACGCGCGAATTCTTCCCATACGATGACGCTGGCCATCAGGTTCATGCCGAGGCCGCCGTATTCCTCCGGCACTTCCATCATCCAGAGGCCGAGTTCCTTGGTGCGGGCTTCGAATTTCTTGCGCCATTCGGGCTTCAGCTTTTCCCCGTCGCAGGTTTCGCGCTCGAACGGGATCATTTCATCGTTGACGAACCGGCGGAGCTGATCGCGCAGCATCCGCAGTTCTTCGGGCATTGTGAAGTCCATGGTGTTCCCTCTGCAGTTTTGTTTCTGACTATTCTGTTAGCGAAACGTAGTAACGCCAGAGCGCCGCATCGCGGCCTGCAGGCGGCGCGCCCGGTTTGCCGGGTTTGGGGTTGAGATCGCCACGCATGAAGAAGTCCTGCTCGTCTTGCGGAATAGGCTGAGGATCGCCCAGCAACTGCGCCTGATAGTTCACTTCCGCCAGATTGGTGAGGTGGATGGCGGTGAGAGCCGCTTCCTCGACATTCACGCCGGCTGTCGAAACGCCGTGGCCACGCATCATGCAGCAATCGGATTTCCCCATGGCTGCGGCCAATTCATCGCCACGTTCTGGTGTGTCGCAGAGAATGCTGCGCGGGTAGGTCGGAATGCCTTTGAACGCCAGTTTTGCGCTGGAGGGATCATAGGCTCCATAGAGCGGTAAAAGCGGCTTGCGGCAGATGGTGAACAGCACGACCGGCAGCGGATGAACATGTACGACGGCCTGAACTTCGGGCCGGGCCTTATAAAGCGCGGTATGGATGAAGACTTCGAGGGGCGCCTCGAGGCCCTGATCGTTAACATGAACCAATTTGCCATCGAGTCCCACCTCCACGACTTGTTCGGTGGTAGTGAAACGCACGCCCAGTTCACCCGGTCCGCGTGCGCGAATGAAAACACGATCCGTGCCCGGCAAACGGGCGCTTGCATGTCCCGTCGCTCCTTTGGCCAGACCCAGTGCGCCGAGTACGCGGCAGGCCTGCGCGACGCGGGCGCGCAATTCGTCGATCTCACTCATGCATTTCCTCCTGCCATTCGCCGGGCGAATGATCTGTTATTTCGCAGCCGCCAGTTCTTCTGCGAACTGCGCCTGCCCTTGTGAATAGGTGAAGCGGATGATCTCGTTCACCTTGGGATCGCGGACCACACCGTCGGGTTCGCCGCCTTCCTGCACCTTGCGAATCTGTTGGCGCAGGAGATCGCGATACATCACGACGCCTCTGTCGCTGGCGCCCAGCAGCTCCGTTGTGCGGTCGGCAATAGAGCCCTGCGTCTCCCAGGCCATTTGGTCCTGATAGACGAAGTTATGCAGTTCGTATTCGCCATCGGGCTGCAGCGGGTGGGTCATGATATCGAGCGGAATATCCTCATCCTTCTGGTCAACAATCGAGCCATCGTCCGTGCGAAGGAACTCCACCCAATAGATTGCCGTGTGGGTATCGTCGATGGGCACGCGGAAATGGATGGTCAGATATTTGGCCTGAGGCGCAATCAGAATGTTCGGGAAAATGGCGGGATGGCCATGTTCCTTTTCTGGCCTGTCGCCGCCATAAGTGCGCACTTTACGAATTCCGGTCCAGGATTGTTCGCGGCATAACTCGAAATCAATGCCCTCAATGGGACGGCCGAAATAGGCTAGGTCCGGCGCCCATTTCTTGGCCTCTTCTGGTGGCCGCTTCTTCAATGCGCGTTCGAAGAGTTTGGCATGCAGCCAGAAAGTGTGCGTGGGATCGTGTGAGTTCTCCTGCGCCTGCAACCAGTTGTTGTTGTGAACCGGGAGAATGACATTGGTCCGAGTGCCGTCCTTGCGAATAAGCAGCTCCCAATTAGGCAGCAGGGGGACCGGATCCGGGCCGAGATAGGCGAAGACCAGTCCGGCCAATTGCTGCACCGGATAGGAACGAAGCTTTGCCTGTTTCATCAGAGGGGAATTAGGGCGCTCATACGGCTGTTCGATGCAATTTCCATTCACATCGAATTTCCAGCCATGATAAGGGCAGCGTAACCCATCTTCCTCGCAAAAGCCGAAGTAAAGTGAGACGTGGCGGTGTGGGCAGCGCTCCGGGATCAGGCCCAGTTTGCCCTTGCCATCGCGAAACAACACGAGATTTTCGCCCATGATGCGGACGCGTTTGACCGGCTTGTCGTCAGTCAATTCCTTGACTGCCGCAACAGGCATCCAGTAGCGCCGCAGAAGTTCGCCGCACGGCGTACCGGGGCCAACCTGGGTAAACAGGGCATTGTCATCCGCACTGAGCATGTGTTCCTCCGAGAGTCTGGCCGGTCTTGCGACAGGCTGCGTCCTTGCATTTCCGCAGAGTATGGCCAGCGGGGGAGAGGGTCAATCGCCCTCCGTACCGCTGCTTCATTCTGCCCCGGAGTTGCGGAATCCTGCTACGCCACGTTCAACTGCTGTCACGTGGCGGAGTGCGAATTCTTCCGGACCCGCGACGCCGCAGGAATGGGCAATCATCTCAACATCTTCACGCATCCGCTTGGCGTAATGCATCACACGGACGGATTTGTCGGTGGGATCGAGCCCTTTGATAAGTTTGGGATCAGAGGCGGTGACGCCTGTCGGGCAATTGCCGCTGCCGCATTTCATGGCCTGGATGCAGCCCAGGGAAAACGTGAAGCCACGTGCGCTGACGACAAAGTCCGCGCCGGTGCAGAGCGCCCAGGCGACCTTATCAGGGGTCACCAATTTGCCTGCGGCGACAATGCGGATGCGTTTGGTCAGCGCATGCTGTTCGCGCGCCGCGACCACCATTGGCAGCGCCATCGTAATCGGCAAACCCATGCATTCGGCCAGCGCTTCGGGCGCTGCGCCTGTCCCCCCCTCGCCGCCGTCTACGTGGACATAATCCGGACAGCCCTCAGGATGTTGCAGGCAATCGGTGAACCATTCGTCCAGATGCTGAGCATCTCCAACAACGAACTTGACGCCAACTGGCTTGCCAGTGATGCGACGTACGCGAGCTATAAATTCACCTAACTCGCGAATACTTCCGATGTCCCTGTGCCTATTGGGGCTTATCGACGCTTGCCCTTCTGGAATGTTGCGGATACCGGCTATTTCCTTTGTAACTTTGATCGCGGGCAGTACGCCGCCCTTACCGGGCTTTGCGCCTTGCGCAAGTTTGACCTCAATCATTCGGACATTCTCATGGGCAGCGATTGTGCGAAGTCTTTCTTCGCTGAGCCCGCCGTTTTCATCACATACGCCGTATTTCGCGGTTCCGATCTGAAACACGATGTCTGCGCCGCCTTCAAGGTGGAAGGGCGACAATCCGCCTTCGCCGGTGCCCATCCATACGCCCGCCATCTTTGCGCCACGCGACAGCGCGGAAACGGCGGCATGGCTCAAGGCGCCGTAACTCATGCCCGAAATATTGAAAAAGCTTTGCGCTATATAAGGTCTTGCGCAGGCGCCCGGTCCCTCGATCACGCCGATCTGCAATCCGGCAAAAGGTTTGCGATCTTCTTCCAGCACCGGAAAGGCGGCGTTTCTGAAAGCAAAACTCGGCGTCGCCTCACTGCCGAAACTGATGTAGTTCGAAACATTTTTTGAGGAGCGGTAAATCCAGGAGCGTTCCAGGCGATTGAACGGGCGTTCTTCCCAATCCGGCAAATACTGGTATTGCCGCATATATTCGCCCCATGTCTCCGCAAAATAGCGGAAATGTCCGAGGACCGGGTAATTGCGCAGAATGGTGTGCTGGGTCTGGTTGATGTCGTGAACATAGATGGCGGCAATGGCAGCAATCACGGCAAGTGTTGCAATTATGAGAAACGTCAGCATTCATTCCTCCCTTTGTGTGATACGGACTTTTTGTTATGTCAGGCTTCGAGCCATTGCAGCGCTGTGTGACAATGGCGTGATAGGCAAATCACACAGCGGATATCCGGGTTTCGCTTGAGCCAATTTCAGAATGTCCGCAAATACGCGCGACAATCGCTTTGGCCGAAAGCTCTGCAAATTCTCCTCGCCAGGCAATATGTTGATCTGGCCGTATGAGAACCAATGGTGCGCTGTAAAGTTCATGCAATCGCGGGTCTTGTGGCGCGATAGTGCGCAGCGGCGCTTTGATATCTGCAAAAGCTTGTTGTAACGCGCTTATGAATTCATCATCGGGATCATCGCCAATAACCAGCAGAGTGAAGCCAAGTCCAAAATGATCGTAAAGAGAAGACCCATCGGCGAGCCAGAGATGGGGAGCAAGGCATCCGGGATGAGCCGAGGGGATGTATGTGGTCGAGAGCGGCGGCGGCTTCGTCCCATCTGGCGCGACAAGCGGCGAACCTGAATAATTGACGCCGAGTACTATGCCCAGAGTGTGGAATTCTGCGGCTTTTGCTTTGAGAATGTTTTCACCCATTCGCTGCCGGACGAATTCGCCTTCGGAGGAATTTTCTTCTAGCTTGTCATGCAGAAGGTGCTGGCTTTGAACAGCGAGATTGCTGACAGCCTCGTTCATCACGACATCATGGACGGGGCGGCGCTCCTGTTCGTAGGACGTCAGCAATCCCGCTCCGCCCCAACCTTGCAACACTGCAGCCAGCTTCCAGCCGATATCGACAGCGTCCGAGATGCCCATGTTCATGCCGTAACCGCCAAAGGGCGGATGTACATGACAGGCATCACCTGCCAGAAAAATGCGTCCGCCGCCATAGCTCTCTGCGCTCGCGCGGCTTGCTGTCCAGTAGTCGGCGGCGATGATTTCGGCTTCGACGGGACGTCCCACGGCCGCTTCCAGCCTATTGAAGATCTCGGGCCTGGTGAGTTCCTCTTCGCCTGGCCGAAGCACGGTCATGAAAGCCCAGAGATCGCCGGTATCCATTTGCCCGAGGGCTCCCGGGCTTTCGGGGTTCACGATCCAGTAGATGAACGCTTCACGTTCCGGTTTCGATTGTCCGAGTTGCGGGCATTTGATGATGACGTTGAGGAAATTGCCGAGATCGCGTTCGCCATTCATGGCAATGCCAAGTGCGCGCCGGACGGTGCTGCCGGGTCCGTCGGCCCCTATCACATAGTCAACGGATAACGTCTCAGCGGCGCCGGTAGCTCCATTTCTGATTTGCACCTTTACATCATCGACAGATTGATGAACGTCAGTGACCTCTGCGTTGAGCCGAATGACGACATTTGGCAGGGTGGTGAGCTTTTCGCGAAGGACAGCCTCGACCTTGTATTGCGGGATCCATTGCGCATGTTCGCTAAAGCGTTCATCGCGTTTTTTCGCGGTGAAGAATGCATTTTCAAAACAGGCAAGTTCGTAGCCGAACAACCTGGTCTTGAAGAGGATATCGGGAGGGCAGTCTGCGGCAAGCGGCGCCATCTCGCGCAGCCGGCTTGCAATGCCCCACCGGCGCATATGTTCGACAGTGCGCACATGCGTAGTTTTGGCGCGCGGGTGCCAGCCCGCGCGCTCCTGTTTTTCAAGGACTAATACACTTATGCCGCGCAAGCCTAGTTCCAGCGCAGCGGCGAGACCCACAGGCCCTGCCCCAACGATGATAACCTGGGCATCGCGGGGCATGGGGCTACTTGGCCCAGAGCTTCTTTGATGCGATGGCGGCGCCTTCCGACATGGCCTTGAATTTTTCCCACATGACCTTGGGATTGACTTCCGGTTTGTAGGTTGCCTGAGACGAGAAGCCACAATCAGCGCCCGCGATCACGTTTTCACGGCCGCACAGATTTGCGAAACGTGTTAGCCGTTCGGCGACCAGTTCGGGATGTTCGATGATATTGCTGGCATGGGTGATGACGCCGGGGATGATGATCTGCCCGGGCTGCAATTTGACAGTCTCGAAAACATGATACTCGTGTTCGTGACGCACGTTACCTGCCTCGAATGAGAACGCCTGCGCGTTGATTTTAAGCATGTGTGGAATGACTTCCATCAGCGAAGCTTCGTGCAGACGCGGACCGTCGTTGATGCCGTAACAGGTATGAAAGCGAACCTTTTCTGCAGGAATGCCGCGCAAGGCATGATTGATCGATTCAACATACATGCCCGCTTTGCGCGCAAGCATCTTTGCATCGTCCCTGTAATCATAGACAATGTCGGACAGGAATGGGTCGTCCACTTGCAAAAGGAAGCCAGCATCAACAATCGCCTTGTATTCGGTGCGCATGGCTTCACCGAGCGCTTCAAAGAATTCTTCCTCGGTTTTATAATATTCGTTTTGTGCGACGCCGCTTGGCGCTGTAGACGGCACAAAGGCCTCTTCATATTTCAGGCCCGTCAGCGCGCTCTTGAGATTTTCAAGATCGCGTTTAAGAATCTCCTCGCCTTTATACTTCACTGCCCCTGTGCAGAACGCGGGCACGAAGGGCGCAACAGAGCCGCCGAGCATAGCGCGCTGAAAATAGTCCGCGTAATACTCAGGAAATGCGTCAACTTCCTTGGCAAACAGGCGCAACTTGCGTTCAGGCTTGCCTTCGATGCCGGTGAGACGTTCCTGAATGTAAGAGAAGAAGCCTGGTTTTGAAGTTTCACCGTCTGCGGGGATATCAACGCCGACCTCGATCTGTTTGCGGACGATTTCAGCAGTTGCGCTTTTCAGGCGGGCGTCATATTTCCCTTTGTCATAGTCGCGGCCCGAAAGTTTTTCACGCATCATATCGAGGAGATCATGGGGCCGCGGCAACGAGCCAGCGTGTGTGACGAGTATTCTGTTCGTGCTGTGCTTCATTGTGCGTCTCCTCCTTGTTCACCGATATTCCGTACCGGTGATTTCGCGGCAGCAAGCTAACATATTGCATGTTGTTGAATAGAAGAAATCGTGCGGTTTTATTGATGGGCACTTGACCACTGAGTGGGCAGCGTCTTGCGGACTTGCTGTAACTTTCAAAATTGTGCAACCGCCTCACACCGGGTTCGTTGTCGTTCCCTTGAACGCGAGATAGCCGCCGTCCAGCAAGAGATCCGTACCTGTCATAAACGCCGATTCATCGCTTGAAAGAAAAATCGCTCCTGCGGCGATTTCTTCGGTCTTTCCGGTTCTCCCGACGAGATAGGCGGGGCCCTTGGCGGCATTGGCTTCCTCGCGGCTTTTGAAGCGCTGCATGGCGGCGCGCAGCGTATCTATCGCTCCGGGCGAAATGGAATTGGCGCGGATGTTGTCCTTGCCGAAATCGATGGCGAGACATTTGGTGAGCTGCAGCACTGCACCCTTGGACGAACAATAGGCGGGACGTCTGGGCATTCCGATGTGGCCGTGTGACGATGCAATATTTACGATTGTGCCGCCGCCTGCGCGGCGCATTTCGCCAACCGCATATTTGCACATGAGGAACATGCCGGTGAGATTGACGTCGAATGCAGAGCGCCAGTTTTCCAGCGACAGTTCTTCGACTGTACCGAGCGGAGTGGCTGCAGCCGCGACATTGGCCAGCGTGGTCAGTTTCCCGAAGGCGTCCACGGCGGATTTGACAACGTGTTCGCACTGGGCAGGGTTGGTGACGTCGAGGGCTGTCGCTGTGGCGCGGCCACCGCCGGTCTTGATGTCATCGGCTACAGCTTGCGCCTTTTCCAAACTGATGTCGGCAACAAGAACTTCTGCTCCCTCTGCAGCGTATCGGCGGGCGATAGCGCTGCCGATTTCTCCCCCACCGCCGGTGACTATTGCAACGCGTCCTTCGAGTAAAAACGGTCTGGCCATGGTCCCCCCTGTTGTAAGCTTGTTTGGAGGACATCAGTGCATAAAGTAGGTCGTGTAAACAACTGGGATATATTACCCGATCTGAATAGGGTGAATTAAATTCAAGACAAAATGAAGTTGTAAAAAGTCGCCGCCGAATTCAAGCTTGGGAATATTGCTTCAAGGCTCGGAATTTATTTCGCTTCCGAGCCAGTCAGGCTTCGCCGTCGATTTCGGCCGGTGGCTCAACAATAATATATTTTCCGGCGATGTTCACTTCAGGAACAGCAGCTTTTGTGAAAGGTACCATGCGGCTTTCGGCGGTGCCTGCGTCGATTTCCAGGATATCGCCAGCACCGAAATTGACCACGTTCAGGACTCGACCGAAACGTTCGCCACTTTTGAGCCGGGCCTCCAGGCCAATGAGATCCGTGAGGTAATATTCGTCTTCTTCTGGCGGGGGAAGTTGCAAACGGTTGACAAATATCTCTTGATTGACAAGCGTTTCGGCTGAGTCACGATTGTCGATGCCTGAAATCCGGGCAACTAACATGTCATCTTTGATGTGCCGCACATTTGATAGGCGAAATTGCCGGGAATTGTCGCGATTTACGAGTTCACCATAGCGTGCAATCGCCAATGGTTCAGCTGTGAATGACTTGATGCGTATTTCGCCGCGCACACCGTGCGCTGCGCCAAATCTGCCCACCAAAATCAGATTCTTAGGGCCAGAAGGCGATTTTCTGGGTTGGGCCGCGTCGGGATGGGTGGACTTATCCGGCTGCCGGCTCATTGCAATAGCCCGAGATCTGCCTGCAATCTCATTGCAGGCAGATCAGGATGGGTTTCAAATACGGCGATGCGCTTCATGAAGCGCGAACTCTCAGCTTTCGGCAGGTTCGGCGGCGGCAGCGGCTGCTTTTTCCGCAGCTGCGGCGTTGGCTGCAGCGCGTTCCTGAGCCTTCTTCTTGGGAAGAGCTTTTTCCGGATTGTTGCGGGCTTCGCGCTTGCCGATGCCGACAGTCTCGAGCAGGCGTGCGACGCGATCCGTCGGCTGAGCGCCCTTGGCAACCCAGGCTGCAGCCTTTTCCGCATCCAGCACGAGACGCAAAGCGTCGTCCTTCGCCTTCAGCGGATCGAACGTGCCGAGCTTTTCGATGAAACGGCCATCTCTGGGCGAGCGGCCATCGGCCACGACGATGCGATAGAACGGGCGCTTCTTGGCGCCGCCACGGGCGAGGCGAATTTTTACGGTCATGCTTTGTGCCTTTCGTTGCTTTCCAATGTTTCAAAAGCGGATAGCGAATAGTGAGCAGCGAATAGAGGTTGTCCTATTCGTTATTCGCTACTCACTATTCGTCTCATTTCTTCTTCCCGAACGGGTTGAACCCACCGGAAAATCCTCCGCCAAGTCCCGGCAGCTTCACGCCGCCCAGTCCTGGCAAACCTGTTTGCGGTCCGCCCAGCAATCCCGGCGGCGGCGCTTCGGGCAGTTTGGGCATTTGTGCGGGGAGATTGCCGCCGCCCATCTGCTTTTTCATCTCCTCGATCTGTTCTGGGGTTGGCGTGGGCATGCCGCCGCCAATGCCGAACATCTGCGCCATCTTGGCCATGGGCCCGCGCTTGCCCGCCTGCTGCCCCATCATCTTCATCATGTCAGCCATTTGGCGATGCTGTTTGAGAAGCTTGTTGAGATCTTCCACTTTCATGCCGGCGCCAGCGGCAATGCGCTTCTTGCGGGATGCTTTCAAAATATCGGGATTGCGCCGCTCCAACGGGGTCATTGAGAGAATGATCGCGCGCTGGCGCTTGATCGTTTTTTCGTTGATATTCGCATTGGCCATTTGATCCTTGATCTTGGCAACGCCGGGCATCAGCCCCATCAAGCCGCCAAGACCGCCCATCTTTTCGATCTGGGCGAGCTGGTCGCCCATATCGTTGAGATCGAACTTGCCCTTGCGCATCCGCTCGGCCATGGCCGCGGCTTTTTCCGCGTCGATATTCGCGGCGGCCTTTTCGACCAGGGCGACGATGTCGCCCATTCCGAGAATGCGGTTGGCAATACGCGAGGGCTGGAATTCGTCGAGGTCGTCGACCTTTTCACCTGTGCCGATGAGCTTGATCGGCTTGCCGGTCACGGCGCGCATGGAGAGTGCGGCACCGCCGCGCCCATCGCCGTCCATGCGGGTCAGCACAATGCCGGTGATTCCCACGCTTTCGTTGAAATTACGGGCGAGATTGACTGCGTCCTGGCCTGTCAGAGAATCCGCAACAAGCAGGATTTCATGGGGGTTGGCGGCGGCCTTGATCTCCGCCATTTCCTGCATCAGGGGTTCGTCGATGTGGGTGCGGCCAGCGGTATCCAGCAGGACAACATCATAGCCCTGCAACCGCGCGGCCTGTTCGGCGCGGCGGGCGATCTGTACCGGCGTTTCGCCTGCGACAATCGGCAGGGTTTCGATGCCAATCTGGCGGCCCAGTACCGCGAGTTGTTCCTGAGCGGCTGGGCGTTTCACGTCGAGCGACGCCATCAACACCTTGCGCTTGTAACGATCGGTCAGGCGCTTGGCGATTTTTGCAGAGGTGGTGGTTTTACCAGCGCCCTGAAGGCCGACCATCATGATGGCGACCGGCGGCGCTGCGTTCAGATTGATCGGTTCGCCTTCGCCGCCAAGGGTTTCGACGAGCACGTCATTGACGATCTTGACGACCATCTGGCCCGGCGTGACAGATTTGACGACATTGACGCCAACAGCCTGCGCGCGGACTTTTTCAGTAAATTCGCGCACGACTTCGAGCGCCACGTCCGCCTCTAGCAGCGCCCGGCGAATTTCGCGCATGGCAGCGTTCACATCAGCTTCGCTCAGGGCGCCGCGGCGTGTCAGACTGTCAAATATGCCGGAGAGCTTTTGACTGAGGCTCTCGAACATGGGTTCGCTCCGTTAAGCGTGTCAAACCGCAAAGCACAAGCGCGCCCGGGGGCGCATCGCGCTGCCGGACGTTGACCTCCTGCCTCAAGGGCTGGTCGGCTTCTGCGTTCAGGGTTCTGGACGAGAATATCCGGCTTTTAGGGGGGAGCAGCGGACAAGTCAATGTAAACTGTTGGAATGTGCGTTCAAACACTGAAAATGGCTCCTGTTTGCCTCAATTTCGGGAAAAATCCTTTCCTTATTGGAGGCATTACCGATGGTGCATAGCCTTTTGATCCATTGCAGACCTTCGCCACTCACGCGCCTGAATTTGGCCGTGGCCGCGACCGGAGCCTTGTTGTTGGCGTTCACTGGCCCGAACAGAGCTATGGCGCAGATGGACGTCATTGACCCCAATCACTTCGGACTGCGACAGGAAATGCCGCTCCTGAAAGTTCAGGGTCCATCTGGGCCGTACCGTCTGGAACTCATGGTTGTGCGCTCTGCTGGCGCACAAGGTAAGCTGCCAATTGCCCTGATCACTCACGGCAAACCCCGCAACGCCGCGGAAATGGCAAAAGTGCGTGGTGAAACAATGGTGCGCGAGGCTCGTGACATGGCCTATCGGGGATACCTTGCTGTTGCCGTTGTCCGGCGCGGATATGGACAATCGGACGGAACACCCGGCGTCGCCAGCAACGCCCCTTACCTTCAGTGCAATTCAGCAAGCTTGCAGAAATATTTCGAAGTTGAGGCCGATGATCTGGAAGCCGTTCTCAAGTCTATCGCCATCCGGCCCGATGCTGACGCCACCCGCGTTATCGCCATTGGCGGCTCTGTGGGTGGCGGCGTAGCGCTGGCGCTGGCCGCACGCAACCCGCAAGGCCTGTTGGGCGTAGTCAGCATTTCTGGCGGCGTGCGTTTGACTAACGCCGAGGGTCAGGTCGCTTGCCCCTATAACCATCTGGCTGAAGCCTATGGAAAGCTCGCCGTCAGTACGAAGGTCCCTTCGCTTTGGATTTATTCGCAGAATGACCGAACGTTCGACCCTTCTGTCGTTAAGATGCTCCACATCGCCTATTTAGCGGCGGGCGGCAAGGCGTCGTTGAGAATGATTCCGCCAATTGGCGAAGACGGCCATAACGCGATGCATTTGGCCGACGGTCGCAAGCACTGGCTCACACAATTCGATATTTTTGCTGTCGACAACAGATTACCCACATGGAGCGTCGAGCACACAAACCTTGCCATGCAGCTGACTAAATTACCTACCAAATACCGCCCCTTCATGGCGGAATATTTTTCGGCCTACACGCCCAAGGTTCTAGTGCAGGCACCAAATGGCAATGTGTCATTCAATGCCGACACGCGGAGCCTGTTCAACGCGCGCCAATCAGCTCTTGAGGCCTGTCAAAAAGCTGCCGGCGCCCAATGTCGCGTAGTGCTCGAAAACTTTGCACCGCCGCTCGGACAGTAGCGACCACCACGGCTGAAAAAGTTACCTTGTGCAAGGTAGAAACCAGGCACGGGCTAGACTTTCGCCTTCTCTGCCCGTTTCTCAGCCACACGCTTCATGGCGGCTTTCGCCGCCTGATAGGCCTTGGCCTCAAGGCCCCAATACATGCCTTTTTCCAGCGGGATCAAATTACCCGCCACATAAATCTCCCAGGCCCAGCGTGCATCGCGGCCATTGCCGCCGCGCGGGAGCAGTCTGAGGGAATATTCGGGATGTTCTGGCTGATCTGACATCTGACGAGTATGGCATGGAAAACTCGCGCAACCCAAAAAATCTCAATCCTGCAGGATATCAAGCAACCGCAATATCAGGATCGTCAGGCTTGCGACTACAAAACTGTAAACAACAAGCCTGATGAAGGGCCGCTGGACGCGCGCTTTGCCTGGCATACCCATGGGGTAAATGACCGGCAACGGTGACCCCACGGGTGGCTTCTTTGCGCCGCCCCCATAAGTATCCGTGATTTTATGAAGAGTGCCGTTTTCGTCGTGAAATTCCACCATCGCCATGAAATATTCAGAACCATAATCGGTTCGCCGTTCATGATCGACAACCGTACCCTTGGTTCGTGACTTTGGATATCTCAGAAACCACCAATCCTGGTAAACAAGATGGCCAAGAATGGGGGTCAGAAACAGGATTGCGATCCAAAGAAAAAGCGTCACAGGCAGCGCCTCCGCTGCTATATTATTGCGCGCCGATTAAAAACTTCTTCATGACGACATCCTGCAATGTGGCCTTGCGTTCCGCACTCATGCCATTGATCAGGCCCAGTGCTCTCTCGCGCGTGACTTCCGGTGATTGAAAATCGATATAGCGCTCGAGACGCACGCCTTCTGCAATCACGGCGGGATCTGTTAGCACCTTGCGCACTATAGCGCGAATAAATGCAACGCGTTCGGGCGGCGCTTTCGGGTTCATCATGATGATCCGGCCGAGCGCGTCGATATCTGCGCGGGCGTTCATCCACCATGTCTGGGTTTCGTTGAGGCCGCCTTGTTCAAATATTGTAGGCATATCCGGCAGGAAGCGCGAACGGGCGCGCGCAACCACTGCGATGGCACGGTTTTGTCCGCTCTTTATATAGTTGTTAGCAGACGTATCGGATACATAGAGCGCGTCCATTTCGTTACGTGCGATGGCCAGCGAGCCTTCATTGCTGGAACGATAGCCAAGCACAGCCCGGCATTTCATGGCAAACGCTTCACAGAGCATGGAGGCGCCGTCAGACAATCCGTCTATGGGGCCGGTGGCGGGCCAGCGCACCACATCGAGCGATTTGAGATCTGCCAGAGTTTTGACTGGAGACTTCGGTTCCACCAGCACGACCCAGGGCGACTGGCTGACTGTGGCGAGAAAATTGATCCTGCTCAGATCATATTGCACTGTCTTGAGCTCAAATAACTGGGACATAACGGCTGCGCCGCCGTTCATGATGATAATCTGCTGGCCGTCATTATCTGTCGCGTACATCCGGTTAAGCGCGATCAAACCACCGACTGCACCTTGATTGTCTACGATAACGCTATTGCCGAGTTCGGTTGAAAAATAAGGCGCCAGTAGCCGGGCATAATTGTCATAACCGCCACCGGGGCCGCCGCCAGCGATGAATCGCAAAGGGTGGGTTTTGTAATAGGTGATGGCATCGAGATCGCCGGGCGATTGGGCCATCGCCATGGATGTGCCTGCCAACAGGGCAAACAAGGCCTGACAGGACCTTGTAATCAGCTTGGATAGACCGGCCATGTGTTTCCCCCAAATGAATTGAGGCGATGTTATGATGGGAGAGACATTGCGGCAAGCCAGATGGAACAGCATCCGGAAGCGGTAGTTTGGACGGCGTAGAATATCTGCGTCACAAAACGGTCTGGACTCTCAGACAAGATTTCACCTTTCGCAGCGCAATTGCGTATCTCAGAACATTCACTCGTGCCGGAGTGCTTCGATCGGGTCCATATGTGCAGCGCCACGGGCTGGAAAATAACCGAAGACAACGCCGACAGCGGCAGAAAAAACAAAGGCAACAAAGACAATCATGGGATCGACGACGAAGGGTATGTTCATAAAGCGTGCAGCAACAAAGGCGAAGCCGAGGCCGGTGCCTATTCCAACGATGCCGCCAAATATCGAAAGCACGACAGCCTCGACCAGAAACTGCATGAGAACCTGACTTTCAAGCGCGCCGATCGCCAGCCTTATGCCGATTTCCCGCGTTCGTTCGGTCACAGATACGAGCATGATGTTCATGATGCCAATGCCGCCGACCAGCAGACTGACGCCTGCAACTGCTGCCAGAAGGCCTGTCAACATCGTGGTTGCTGCAGCCTGAGTTTCGGCAACCTGCTTCATGTCGCGAACTGTGAAATCATCGCGCTTGCCTGGCGTAATGTTTCGCCTTTCCCGCAAAAGGAATTCTATGTCGGTCTGGACTTTTGCTGTGTCAATTCCATCCTCAGCAGAAACATAGATCGTTGGAATATCGCTGTTGCCAGCTATACGCCGGTGAAACGTGCGCAATGGCATAATGACGATGTCATCCTGATCAGAGCCAAAACTTGATTGTCCCTTGCCTTCGAGAACGCCGATAACTTCGCACGAAATCTTGTTGACCCGGATTGCGCGCCCGATGGGCTCGCTGGAACCAAACAGGCGCGTTCGCACTGTTGTTCCAATAATGCAGGCGGCGCGGCCACTTCTCAATTCACCTTCGAGAAAGGTACGGCCACTGTCGAGAGACCATGCCTGGGCGATAAAGTAATTGTTGTCTGTGCCGCGAACCGGCGTCATCCGGTTTTCGGAACCTGATACAAGCGTCACTGCCTTTTGCGCTACAGGCGCAACGACCTGAATGCCGCGCAACTGGCTTCGCAAAGCCTCGATATCCCGAATGTTGAACGGTTTGGCATCAGCGCTCGCCCGTCCCGGCCCGAACTGGCCCGGGCTCAGAAATAGAAGGTTGCTGCCAAGCCGAGACAAGTCGGCTTTTACTTTTGCTGTTGTGCCATTGCCAATCGTCACCATGGCAATCACCGCGGCTACGCCAATGACGATGCCGAGCACTGTCAGAGAGGAGCGCAGGACATTCCGGAATATTGCCTGGCGGGCAAGTCTGATTGTTTCAAGCAGCATGGGCGCGTGCCTCTCCGCTCACATCACTTGCAATCTTGCCGTCGACGAACTTGATGATGCGGCGTGCGTAATCCGCCATGTCGGATTCATGCGTCACCATGATCACGGTGATATTGCGATCACGGTTCAATCCTGTGATCAGTTGCATGATTTCATGACTGGTTTTGGTGTCGAGATTTCCTGTGGGTTCATCGGCCAGCAATACGGCAGGGTTTGTCACGATAGCACGCGCAATCGCTACACGTTGCTGCTGACCGCCTGAAAGCATGCTTGAGACGTGGTTGGCCCGATTTTCAAGACCAACTTGTTCCAGCGCGCGCATGGCTGCTTGCCGGCGCTCGGAAAATTTCATTCCGCGGTAGATAAGAGGCAACTCCACATTTTCAACCGCGCTGGTGCGCGCAAGCAGATTGAATCCCTGAAAAACGAATCCGATGTAATGGCGGCGCAGCAGGGCGCGCTGGTCCCGGCTGAGGGCGCCAGCTTCAATTCCAAGGAATGAATAGCTTCCGGAGGTTGGGGTATCCAGGCAGCCGATCATGTTCATGGCCGTCGATTTGCCAGAGCCCGACGGCCCCATAATCGCGACAAACTCGCCGCTCTGTATTGTCAGATCTACGCCGGCAAGCGCATGAACAATGGCTTCTCCACTGCCATAAATTTTCTCGACATTCCTGAATTCGATCAGGGATTGGCCGGGATTTGCAGATTCAGGTTCCGGTGGCATGGGTCACCTGCGTTGCGCAGTATCGACGATGACAGCGTCGCCTGCCTGCAGATCGCCACGGACGATTTGCGTACGCAGACCATCACTCGATCCAACCGTCACGCGTACTGGCAGAGCCTGTCCATCGCGCAGAACAAATATCCGCGCGGCGGCTCCGGTTGCACGTTGCTGGCTTGCAGGACGAAATTGCGGACGTGGACTTGGAAGCAGGCGATCGAGAAGCGTACGGTTTTGGGCCGGGGCGACGATTTGCGGGGGTTGGAAACGCAGGGCCTGATTGGGGACGGTCAATGCGTCCTTCAATTGTTCGACGACTATTTCCGCAGTTGCGGTCATCCCCGGGAGAAGCTGCAGCGCAGAATTGTCGGTTGTCAAAACAGCTTTGTACGTGACGACACCCTGCACGACTTCCGATCCATAGCGCAGCATGCGGATCTGTGCGTCGAACTTCTTGTCGGGATAGGCATCGACGGAAAATGCCGCTTTTTGCGCTTCACGAACCCTACCCACGTCGGCTTCGTCGACATCGACCTGAACTTCCATGCGCTTCAGATCTTCGGCGATGGTGAATAGAACCGGCGCCTGCAATGAAGAGGCGACGGTCTGCCCGGGGTCAACCTTGCGCATCAATACGACACCGTTGATCGGTGATGTAATGCGGGCCCGCGACAAGTTGGTTTCATCGAGACGTAACTGGGCTTCGGACATCTCCACATTTGCCTTGGCGGTCTCCACGGCGACAACAGCGCGATCATAGGCTGCCTTGGCTGTGTCGAGGTCCTGTGCGGAACTGACATTGTGCGCGGCCAAGGACTTCTTGCGGTCGTAGATCTGATGCTTTTCTGCAAGCGAGACGTTTGCGTCCTGCACTGAAGCGCGCGATGCACTCAGGCGGGCGCGGGAATTTTCGACAGATGCGGTCAGCTTGGTTGTATCTAATTCTGCGAGTACATCCCCTTTTTTAACGGTTGTATTAAAGTCGACGTTCACCTGACGCATGACACCAGACAATTCGCTGGAAATGTCGACCTTGTTTGTTGGTTGCACGGTACCTGTGGCCGTGACTTTGATGACCAGTTCTGCCCTTTCAGCGGGGGCAGTTACGAATGTATAGGGCACGCGGGCGGCGTTGGGATTGTACCAGTAACGCCACCCGCCAAAGGCAGCCGCGCCACCGATGAGAAGAAGGACGATGTTTCGCGGCCGGAAAATGCGGCGTACAGGGGATGCCCCAACCCCAAGAAGAGCCTCGATTTCAGCCCGTTGCTCCTTGGATGAATTCATGTTCATGACGCAGCCCCGCCGCGTGGGTGAGCCATAAAATCAGAGCCCGCAGGCATACGCTGGGGCTCAACCACCGATGCTGATTGCTTATCAGCCTGCTGCTATATTGTAATTGACAGGGATCAACGCTACCGGGGCGGCTCAAGCATTGCAGGCAAATGAGCTATTTTCCAGAAATCTTTGCGATCAGGGCTTCTGCTTCAGTATTTCCTGTTGTCCCGCGCCAGGCGACAACCTGATCGGGACGTATCAATGCGAGATCCGCCTCATAGAGGTCGCGCAGGTTTTTGTCTTTTATAGTGGTGATCTGAAGGGGCATTCCCGCAGCTTTCGCGGCGCTAACCAAATTGTCTATGCCGTCAGTGGTTTCGCCCATCTGAAGTAGCGTCCAGTCGAACCCAAATTTATCGTAAAGAGAGGTTCCATCCGCAAACCACATGTGGGGCGCGCGGCCGCCGGGGCAGGCCGTGGGATGGTAAATGTTTGGGCCGTCGGGTGGGGGCTTTGTGCCATCGCTTGCAATGATCTCACAGCCGTCGTAGCGCGCGCCCAGCGTGAAGCCTGGGATGTTGAACTCTGCCCGGGCGTGTTTGTTGTAATATTCGCCTGCGATATGGCGGGCTTCCTCGCCTTTCGGGGTCGCCTGTTCAAGTTCGGGCACAGCGACGAAATTACCCAGGGAATCTGCAAACGCCCGCGCATAACCGGTGTTGCGAACGGCGACGGCGCGCCTCTCCGTGTCGTAGGATTGCAGCAAGCTTTCGCCGCCGTAGCCTTGCAGGACCGCGCTCAATTTCCAGGCAAGATTTACAGCATCTTCAATGGCCGTGTTGTAGCCCATGCCGCCGGCGGGCGTGAATAGATGCGCGGCATCGCCACCAATGAAAGCGTTGCCCTGGCGCATCCTTTCCGCAACAAGCGTATATCCTGCGGTCCAGGAGACGCGGGACAGGATTTCGATCGGCAATTCTTTCCCCCATCCGGTGAAAACCTGACGTTTAGCTTCCGCTTCATCAATGAGATCTTCATCCTGGCCGGGCTTCAGCTGGAAGTGAAAGGAAAACTCCTCCTTGCCGTCGATGGCTGTCATGAACGCACGTTGTTCAGCATTCACAGTCACGTTCATCCAGGCCGGCGAATTTGGCATTTGCGCATAATAGCTTGGGCATTTGAGATAGATCGCATACATGCGCCCACCCATGAATTCGCGCTGGCGGCCACTTTCCCCGGCATAGGACACCCCCATCTGCTTGCGTACGAGCGAGCGTCCGCCATCTGCGCCAACGATGAATTTGGCGCGCGTGATTGTTTGCGGGCCGCCGTTCAATGGTTCGGTCACGCAGTCCACATGCGTTCCAAAATCGGTGAATCCAACAAAACGCGTTTCAAAATGGATTTCGTTGGTTGGATATTTGCGGGCGTGTTTCAGCAGCACCTGCTCGACATATTTTTGCGAGACGCGATGAGGCAATTCTGCCGCGCTCCAGGCGCCCGAAAGGCCCTTGATGATTTCTTTGGCATCCTTGGCGGTGGGCAGGCTGAAGCGGGCCAGTTCGTATTTTGAAATCCGTGTAAAATAGGCGATGTCGGGCGGATAATCGGGCGGCATGCCCATGGCGCGAATTTCGTCGGCAAAGCCGTGGCGACGGTAATGCTCCATGGACCGGGCTTGGGTCGCATTGGCCTGCGGATTGAAGGCAGTCGTTGATTTGGTGTCGACCAATGTGGCGGCGACGCCTCTGCGGCCAAACTCATTTGCCATCATCAGCCCGCACGGGCCGCAGCCAACGATGAAAACGTCTGTTTCGCGCGGTATGCTCATCTTGTTACACCCTGCCTTTGTGCCGCTGCATAGTCGGACCGGCGGGCGTGAGCAAGTAGGGAGGCCTCTCTATTTGCGAGTCCGATCCCAGAACCTTTTGACTTTTTTGAAAGAATTGAATTGGTCGATAAGTCCGGCATCAGCTTCCGCCTGTCCTCGGGCCGTCCAGCCGGTGACGATGCCCGCAGCCCGTGCCGACTTTGGTCCTGCGCGCCTTTCAATATCTGCTATTATGGTGTTTGCGACCAAGCCATCATTAAATACGCCCAGCGCATCCTGAAATTGCCCGGCCACGCGGACATATTTTCGCGCTGTTCCCGGATGTTCGAACAATTCCCGGAATAGTTCAGCGCAGTAGCGTATATTTTTTAAAATGATCCGGAGTTCGTGGCGCAATTCTCCTGACATGGCTTCAAGCGTTTGCCCGCTTTTTCTGGCTTTCCGATCAAGCTTGTGAAGCGCATGGGCAGCAAGTTTAGCCGCGGGTTGCCCCAGAGACATAAGGTGCTGCGCTTCAAGCCCTTCTTGCCAGCCGTGACGCGCAATAAAGGACCGCAGCTCCAGGACAAACCGGGTCGTTTGGGGCGCCGCCAACATGGCATGAGCGCGTCCATAACCTTCTTCCCGGCGTTCTTGCGCAGCTTGAATAAAGGCATCAACGCTTTCGTCATGGGCGCAATATTTGAAAGGCCCTCGCTCCAGCATGGAAATGAACACGTCGGTGTCGCGCGCATCACCGAGCGCAGCCGCTATTTCCTTGCCGTCCGTCCTGAATGCCAGAAATTTCGGGTGAGGTATGGTCCGGTGAAATAACTTGAGAACCGCACGCAACCTGCGGATTCCCACCCTCATCTGATGAATGGCTTCAGCATTGTCCGATTGGAGCAGCGCCGGCCAGTTCAGCACGAAATGGTCCAGACATTCGGTCAGACTTGCGCCAATGAGGTCATCCAGCCGCATATCGCTGTCCAACGGGGGACTTTGGGCCCGGCGCACGGCAATCTTGTCGTCAGCGGCAAGGCCGAAGCCGCGCTGAGATTTTGTCAGCAGTCCAAGGCGCAGATTATAGGCGGCCGAAAGCTGTTCGGCGAAAGCGTAGAGGTCGGCGGCTTCACCTTGCTTGAGTTCCAGCTCGATTTCCCGCACAGGCACTTTGCTCTTCCCATCGATAATGTTGCCAATATCGAGGGCCACCTCGATTTTCGACGAAGCTATGGCGATGTCGATCGTCCGCCGGCGGATTTGTGTGCTGAAATGCGGAATCAACGGAGCGCCGCCTGTCAGCAATTGTAATTCCGCCGCGACTTCCTGGCCAAAAAGGTCAATTTCCGGTTCTCCGCCAGGGCATTTCACTTCCAGTTCGTTTCTCGTGTCGGAAGCTGTGTTGGGACCATCGGACCACTTCAGGGTTTGAATGAAGCGGCCTTGCGACTTGCGTACGCGCAGAACGATCCCCCGCGACCACAATGCGCTGCCCGGCGTATCAAAATAGACAGATGACAAGTTACGCGCCGGGGCGGCGCCTTCTGCGTCTTTCATCAGGGATGCAAATGCAGAGTCGAGTGATTCTTGAGGGCCATCCAGCTTAATTTCGCATTCCTGAAACGGAGCGATGGGGACGACCGCCTCAATGCCTGGCGCCAAAGCAGCAGGGTGCGGTCTTTCAACCACTTCAATTTCTGGAAAACTCAAGTTACGCCTCTATGACATCCGCCCCCCAAATTCGTGCATTGCGCAGCATTTCGTCAAGGGAAATCGGAAATTGTTCGTTTATTGGTTGGAAATGCGTGAGATTGCAGCCATAAAATCCTGTGGCTCGCAAAATAAGACAGTTTTGTGACAATATGAATGGGCGCGCCGACGGGATACTTTCCATGAGAACCAGAAAAGAAATCAGCATAGCTTTCGCCGAAAACCCGCGAACACGGCCAATACTTGATGGCCGTGTGCAGGCCGAAGGGATTGATCTTTTACCCAGTGCTGGCAACCCGGGCGATATATTCTGGCGGCAATTACACTATGGCGACTTCGATGTCGCCGAAATGTCCTTCTCCTCTTTGATGATTGCCAAAGCCAGGGGCGACGACCGTTTTGTTGGCCTGCCGATCTTTACCACGCGGCGCTTTTTTCATTCGCATATTCTTGTGCGAAAAGGATCACGCATCGAACGTCCGGAAGACCTGAAGGGAAAGCGCGTTGGCGTGACCGAATATCAGCAAACCGGCGCGTTATGGACGCGCGGGGCGCTTGAGCATGAATGGGGTGTCCGGTCTCAGGACATGGAATTCTTCATGGAGCGTACGCCCGAAAAGAGCCACGGCGGCGCAACGGGATTTAAACCGCCTGCGGGCGTGACCGTGCATCAGATTCCTGAAGACAAGAGCGTCGCCTCCATGATGCTTTCAGGGGAACTTGACGCCGCCATTCATTATCGTGGCCACGTCAATCTTGTGAATCGTTCGCGCGCAAATCTCGTCACTCATCTGGATATCAAGACATTGTTTGCCGATACGGCGGCTGAGGGCGCGCGTTATTATGCAAAGACGAAGATTTTCCCGATCAATCATGGCATGGTCATCAAGCGGGAGCTGGCGGAAAAACATCCGTGGCTGATTATCAATCTCATCAAGGCGTTTAACGATGCCAACGCTATATGCGAGGCTGAACGTCAACAGCACGTGGAATATCATATCGATTCAGGCCTGCTGCCGCCTTCGGCGCGGGAGGCTATGAAAAAGCAAATCGTATATTACGGTATTCCCGAAAACCGGCTGGTGCTTGAAACGGCTGCGCTCTATTCTCTCGAGCAAGGTTTGACGCCACGGCTGATGAAACTCGAAGACGTGTTCGCCGAAAGCGCGATGGAAATGTAAGACTGCAAAACAGGAGGAAATCATGACAACTCTGGTAATCGGCGCGGGCCTTGTCGGTTCGCAATTAGCGCGCATCCTGGTCGAGGGAGGCGAGAAGCCTGTCCTCATGGATTTTGCAGCGCAGACCAAATCCATCGGCGAAATTGTACCGCTGGACAAGGTGACGATGATATCAGGCGATATTCTGCGCCCGCTCTCCATTGTGAAGGCGATCAACGATCACGGCATCACCGGCATCGTCCACACTGCCGCCAACCCCATGCTGACCCTGGGCGCGCAGACTGATCCCTATTCGGCAATTAATCTCAATATCATGGGGACTGTAAACGTGATGGAAGCTGCGCGTGTCACCGGGGTGAAGCGCGTTGTTGTCTCCAGCTCTAACGTTCTCAATCATTATCTTGCGGGCGGCGGCGGCTCGACTGAGCCTATGAATGAGGAAGCCTATCCACGCCCGACGACATTTTATTCCGCAACCAAGCAGGCCATAGAGAGCCTTGGTCTCAATTATGCCAAATGGTGCAACGTCGAATTCGCCGGCATGCGTTATGGCGCCGTGTTCGGCCCGTGGAGCGGCGCGGGTGGCGGCGGTCCCTCGAACGTCGTGCGCGACGCCTTGCGCAATGCAATGGCTGGCCGTGAAGCGGTCGTGCCGCCAGGCACGATGGAATGGGTCTATTCGAAAGATGCGGGACGTGGCACCGTTCTGGCGCTGAAGGCAAAGGAACTTGGCAGCGGCGTGTTCAACGTCACCATGAGCGCCGCTGTCTCGCCGGACGAATTTGCACAGGCGCTCAAGCAGGTCGTGCCCGGCGTGCAAATTCGCATCGACACGCCCAAAGGCACGGCGATCTCGCTGCCCAACATGCGCCGCACTAGCGATCTCACAAACTCGAAGGCGACCATCGGTTATGAGCCGCAATTCGATATTCTGAACGCCCTGCAGGACATGCACGCCTGGATGAAGGCAAACGGTTAGCATTCAGTCATCCCGGCCGAGCGAAGCGAAAGCCGGGATCGCTTCGAAATATGCACTGTAACAATGCGATCCCGGATAAATCGCTGCGCGATTTTCCGGGATGACCACACGCTTCATTCGCCGCGCGCCGCTTTGGCCAGGGCGACAACTTCCGGCGAGACGGCCAACGTCTCGTCAACGAGTTTCGCCAGCGCTGCGCCATCGAGCGCCGGGCCAAAATCGATATGTTTATCTTTGGTGAATGCAATGAGTTCGGGATCGTTCATTGCGTCCATAAAGGCTTTGCGCAAAGCAGCAACACGATCAGCGGGAATTTCGGGTGTCGCCATGATGGAGCGGCCCATGGCGTTACCCATTGCGAAAAGTTTGAGCGCGAGTTTTTCATTTGCGTTACGTCCAAGTTCCATCATCAACGGTACATCGGGCAGATCGGGCGCACGGGCATCAGCATATTGCACGAGGATGTTGATCTTCTTGTCGCGCAGCCAGTCTGCATTATCGACCTTCATGGACGCCCAGGCCTTGCTCCCGCCTTCCACTTCGCCGCGCTGGATGGCGAGGATCGTCTCGGCATTGCCGGGATAAGATAGGATCACGTTGAATTTCGTGCCGGCAAGCTGATTGAGCGCTTTCAGATAAAATACGGTCGGCGAGGCCGCGCCTGATCCGCCCATGATTGTTTCGCGTTTGCGTGCATCCTCCAGAGTTTTCGTTGCTGACGTGTGCCAAGTGTAGGTTACTTCAACCACCGGGGCGACGCGTCCGATCCAGGTGAATTTGCGCGCGTCATATTGGATACCTTCAGTTTTCATCGCCTGTTCGATTGCAATGGCCTGTGGCGCGACGCCAAGGACTGTGCCGTTTCTCGGGGCGGCGTTGAAGACCCAATTGGTCATTTTCAAATGACCCGCACCGGGCATGTTCTTAACGATCACGGCAGGTTTGCCGGGCATGTGCGGGCCCATGTTGCGGGCTATCAGACGTCCGTAAAGATCATAACCGCCGCCCGGGGAAGTGCCGACGTAGAGTTCGATAGTCTTGCCCTTGTAGAATTCTTCCGGCGTCTGTGCGCGAGCAGGCAAGTTTGCGAGCAGAGCATTGAAAGCGAACAAGGCTGGAAGTGTCTTCTTCATGGTGACGCCCTTTTACATCCGACAAGAGAGCAGGGAATGTTCGGCAGTTTATGCCGGTCCGCGAAATTCCAGAATCTTGTCACGCGGAACATCGTAAAGTTTTCCGTTCTCCTGCCATCCGGGCAGGCACATACGCACGATCTGCGGCGAGATTTCCTCTGGCGTCTTCAGTGACATCGGGTCCTCATCGGGCATGATGGCGGCGCGCATGCCGGTGCGTGTGGGACCGGGATTGCACAACATCACACGAAGGTTGGTTGCTTCAGCCTCCGCCGCCCATGTGCGGACAACAGCATCCAGCGCCGATTTTGAAATCGCATAGACGCCGCGTCCGGGCGAGAGTTTGCTGCCTGATCCGGAGGTGAGGAAAACAGCACGCGGCGCTTCGGCCCTCAGCATGAGCGGCCCAAGTTCGCGTATCAACAGCCAGCTGGCGGTGACATTGGTTGTAAAGACCGCCTGCCATTCGGCTTGCGTTATCTGGCCGAGCGTTGTGCGGGGTCCCATCATGGCGGCATTGGAAACAAGAATGTCGAGATGGCCGAATTTGTCTGTGATCATCTGTCTAAGCGACATGATCGCGGTTACATTTGAGATGTCACATGCGTGGAGAACAGTCTGTCCGCCAGTTTTGATAATTTCTGCACAGACGGGTGCCAGGCTTGCTTCATCGCGCGCCACAGCAATGACGGTTGCGCCCCGCCGCCCCAAGTCCAATGCAATACCGCGCCCGATGCCACGGGACGCACCGGTTACCAGGGCAATGCGGCCCTTAAGAGATTCCTGCATCAACATTTCCACCCGAAATTTGTTTGCGGCTCTGTTCAGTCCGGTTTGTTATCACAAATTTTAACAGCCTTTTGCGCTTGACCCAACATGCTTCAACATCAATTGTCGAACAATGAATCGCCGCCGTTTCCTGACTGCACTGACTTTGCCTTTGCTGGCCGCCGGGGGGCTGGTTGGCTGGCGCTCGAGTTACAATCCGTATTACTCTGGTCCCTCAAGCGATCATTTTGACGGACAACAATTCTTCATTGATGGTTTTACCAGAGATAAAGCCCATCTTGATCTCATTCGCTGGCAATCGGCGCGGCAGAAGGCAAAATGGCCGGAATCGTTTCCGGGACTTGCGGACAAGCCGCCAATGCGGGTCAAGGATGCGGCGCTGCGCGTTGCCTATGTTGGTCACGCCACGCTTCTGATCCAGACTCACGGATTGAACATCCTGATTGATCCGGTATGGGCGGAACGGGCGAGCCCCGTGCAATGGGCCGGACCGAAGCGGATCAACGCGCCGGGAATTGCACTCAGCGATTTGCCGCCACTGGATTATGTGCTGGTCTCCCACAATCATTACGACCATCTTGATCTTGTCACGCTGGGTGTGCTCGCTGCGGCCCATCCCGGCGCACAATTTTTGACGCCACTTGGTAATGATTTGATCATGCAGGGCGCCGTCCCCGCAAACCGTCTTCATACATTCGATTGGGGCGCTCGTGTCGAGATCGGGCGGGGCGCTGCGGTGCATTTCGAGCCAAGCTATCATTGGTCCGCACGTGGCCTGTTCGACCGGCGGATGGCGCTATGGTGCGCTTTTGTCATCGAGACGCCTTCGGGCAAGATTTATCACATTGCCGATACCGGGTTCGCCGATGGCGCCCTGTTCAGGCAGGCGCGGGAGAAACACGGCGGGTTCAGGCTGGCTATCATACCCATCGGCGCTTACGAGCCGCGCTGGTTCATGCGGGATCATCACGTTAATCCGGACGAAGCTGTGAAAATTATGCAGCTGTGCGGCGCGGAACGAGCACTGGCGCATCATTGGGGAACATTTCAGCTGACCGATGAGCCCCATGACGAGCCGCCGCAACTGCTCGAAGCGGCGCTCATGCGGGAAAACATCCCCGCGCCGCGCTTTCAGGTGAAGCGGCCGGGCGAAGCGCTGGATATTGCGACTGTTTGAACAACCGCTATTTCAGCAGCACATAAATATCGACGGCGAGATTCGTATCATCGGAACCGATGGTTTCGTTGACGAATTCCTCAATCAATTCGTCGCGCGCCGAGAGGCCTTTCTCATCGAGATAGGCGGCAATCGCTTCATATGTCGATTCGATATCATCGTAGGCGCCGCGATGTTCAAATTTCAACGCCTGACCGCCGGGACTTTTGCCGGCGGTTACGCTGCCTGAAAATGTGGCTCCCGAACGGGGCTCTGCGGCCAGCGGCAACATGGCTTCATAGGTAAAGCCCTCGTCGTCGCTCTGAATGAAAACCGCAACAGGCTTGCCACCCACTTCCAGTTTCTCTTTTTCGGCTTCGGCGCGCAGGGTGACGAATGCGTCGGTGATGGCTTTGAATCCGTCGTCCCATTTGGCCTTTCCGCGGGCGACAAGTGCGGGGCGTTCGGGAACTTCGATAGGGACAACTGTCGGAGCTTCCGGCTGAGCCGGTTCCGCCGGCGTTTCGGGAGCAGGTGTTTGGACGGGCGCGCTTTGCTGGGCTGACGCAGGGGAACTCACCGGCGCGGCGCATATTGCGCACAGCAGAGCCAAACCAGCCAGACGGAGGGCATTGGTCCAGAGCATCAGAAAGTCTCCCGAAGCGGGTGATTCCCGCTGTTTTGATTATAAGTAGGTTCCAGTGGCAAAAACAGGGCCAGATCGCCTCTGGCGCGATTTTGAGCCCGAAAGATTTGGGCCTGAGGACCAACAGGATTATAAGCAGCCCATGACATCTGCCGCCGCCAACCCTCTTGCCAACAGGCCGTTCCTGAAAATGAACGGCATCGGTAATTCCATTGTTGTCCTCGACCTGCGCGGCAGCGCGCTGCAGGTGGGCGCTGTCGATGCGCGCGCCATCGGACGCGGCGAGGGGCTGGCCTATGATCAGATGATGGTGCTTTACGATCCGGTTTCGGCTGGGACTGCGGCAAGGATGAAGATATTCAATATTGACGGTTCGCTTTCCGGCGCCTGCGGGAATGGCACACGCTGCGTCGCCTGGGCGCTTATGCAACAAATGGCTGACAAGCATATTGTTCTGGAAAGCGATGCGGGCCTGCTGGAATGTACGCGCGAGGGCCCTTGGCGGTTTACCGTCGACATGGGCGCGCCGCAGCTTGGGTGGGCTGATATTCCCTTGCGGGACGCCGTCGCCAATACTGTGCTAGTGACCCTGCCTGACCCGCCGCCGGGCGCGGAACTCTTGGACGGGTTTGGCGCGGTGAGTATGGGCAATCCTCACGCCGTGTTTTTTGTCGATGACATTGAAGCACATCACCTCGACCGGGTAGGACCGCTCATCGAGCATCACCCGATGTTTCCCCAACGGGTAAATGTCTCGCTCGCGCACGTGGTTTCGCGCGATTACATCGATTTGAAAGTCTGGGAGCGCGGGACCGGGCTGACACTGGCCTGCGGCTCAGCCGCCTGCGCCACGCTGGTCGCTTCTGTGCGCCGGGATCTGTGCGGCCGCCGCGCCACCATCCGCCTGCCGGGTGGCGAACTGGTGATCGAATGGCGCGAAAGCGATGGCCATGTGCTGATGACCGGTGATGTTGAACTTGAATTCGAGGGGAAGTTCGACCCGTCGCTGTTTGCCGCAGCCAACGCATGAGTCCCGGAAATACTATCGAGGTCATGACCTTCGGCTGTCGGCTTAACACGATTGAATCCGAGGCCATGCGGCGCGCGGCTATCGAAGCGGGTCACGAGGATATGGTCATCGTGAATACCTGCGCGGTGACGCAGGAGGCCGTGCGGCAAGCGCGGCAATCGATCCGGCGCATCGCGCGCGAAAAGCCCGGCGCGAAAATCGTCGTCACGGGCTGCGCGGCGCAAATCGATCCGGCGATGTTCGCGGATATGCCGGAGGTTGCGCGGATCATCGGCAATGCGGACAAGGCCAAAGCGGCAAGCTGGCGGCCGCTGGATTTTGCCGATGATCTCGCCCCGCGTGTGCGCGTCAACGACATTATGGCGTTGACGGAAACCGCCCACCATTTTGTGGCCAGCGAGGGCGTGGATTCGGTCGAGGGGCATACCCGCGCCTTCGTGGAGGTGCAGAATGGTTGCGATCACCGCTGCACGTTCTGCATCATTCCCTATGGTCGGGGACCTTCGCGTTCTGCGCCTGCGGGGGAAGTGGTGCAGCAGGTCCGGAAACTGGCGGACAATGGCTACAAGGAAATCGTACTCACTGGAGTCGATATTACCTCATGGGGCCACGATCTGCCGGGCGCGCCGAAATTCGGCCGGCTGGTGAAATCCATTCTCACACATGTTCCAGAACTTGTGAGGCTGCGGATTTCGTCACTCGATTGCATCGAGGCTGACGACGACCTTTGGGATTGCATCGCCAATGAAAAACGTCTGATGCCGCATCTGCATCTGTCGCTGCAAGCGGGGGACGATCTCATTCTCAAGCGCATGAAGCGCCGCCACCTGCACGACGACGCTATCAGATTTTGTGAGGAAGCGCGCAGGCTCCGGCCTGAGATGATTTTCGGAGCGGATATTATCGCTGGTTTCCCGACGGAAACTGAAGCGATGTTCGACCGCTCGCTGGATCTGGTGGATGATTGCGGCCTCACATTTCTGCACGTCTTCCCCTATTCGCCGCGTCCGGGAACACCGGCTGCGAAAATGCCGCAGGTTGCGCCGCATGAAATCAAGGCGCGCGCCAAGCGATTGCGCGACAGGGGCGCTTTGGCGCTTTCCGCACATCTCGACCGGCAGATTGGCAGAACATTGAAGCTGCTGACGGAAGCAGGGGGAATGGCGCGCAGCGAGGACTTTACTCCTGTTCGCCTTGCCGGTTTGGAGCGTGGCCAATTGGTCGATGCGACGATCACCCATCATGATGGGGCTGTGCTCTCCGCTGTTCCCGCGATAGCGAAAGCACTCACGTGAGCGCTTTTCTTTCCTCACTGTCCTCACTGTGGATTTATACGCCGCTGGAATTTGCCGCAGCGCTGGCGATCGTGATGGCGGGCGGCATCGTACGGGGCTTTACGGGATTTGGTTCCGGCCTCGTGATGGTGCCGTTGCTGGCGTTACTCTGGGGTCCGGTTGAGGCGCTGGCGGCGATGGTGGGTCTTGGCAGCTTTGCGACATTGCAGCTGATTCCCCGGGCATTTCCCATGACGAACTGGCGCGATGTCGGCCCGATGGTGGTGGGCTCGCTGGCTCTGACGCCGGTTGGTACAGTTCTGCTGATTTCGCTCGATCCGGGCGTAGTGAAAAAAATCATCGCGGCGCTGGTGCTGATAGCGACGATCATTACCTTGCGTGGCTGGGTCTATCGCGGGCCGCGCGGGATCGTGCCGGGATTTATATCGGGCGGATTGACCGGGCTGATCAATGGCGTGGCGGGCGTGGGCGGGCCGGCGACCGTGCTCTATCTGATGGCGTTGCCGGACAAGCCTGAGACGCACCGTGCCAATATTGTTTCGGCGATGGCGTTCGTGACAATCGCGGTGTTTGTTTCGATGATTGTCGCCGGGGCGGTCAGCGCCCGGGCGGTGACGCATATCATCGTGTTTTTTATACCTTCTTTCCTCTCGATCCGGATTGGCGTAAAGATGTTTCACGTCCTGCCGTCCCGGTTGTTCAAGATCATCGTGCTGTGGTTCCTGATTGCGATCAGCCTCACGATACTCGTGGCGTGATCGGCAAACGCGAACAAGTCGCCAAATTTCACCCCTATTCCCAAAGTGGTTCTCCGCGATATGCTGTGTAGGTGAATAAGCGGTTCGCCCCTGCGATTCGCGACACCTGAACGGAGATTCCGTGATGAAAAGTCTGTCCTTCGCAATGCCCTTCGCACTCGCGATTTCGCTCGCGGCAAGCAGCGTCTTTGCTCAGTCACCTGCTCCTGCGCCAAGCGCGCCTGCGGCCCCTGCAGCTGCTGCCCCTGCGCCGACCTGCACGGCAAGCGCGACCGAGAAAAAACTCGCGGGCGCGGCCAAAAACAGTTTTATGAAAAAGTGCCAGACGGATGCGGCGACATCGTGCAACAATCAGGCGACCGAGCGCAAAATTTTCGGCGCGGCCAAGGCCAGCTTCACCAAGAAATGCATTGCTGACGCCGTCGGCGCTTAAAATCCCGCGAATTCACAATGCGCTGGCCGGCTCATCCCCGGCCGGTTTTTTCATGTCGATATGACGGGCCGTTTCGTCCTGCGCGCGCCAGCCGCAGGCGTGGAGCAGCGCTTTCATGTGATCGGGCACAGGCGCGCTGACACGCACCGGCTCGCCATTTTTGGACATGGGCACGACGATCTCGCGGGCCAGCAATTGCAGCCGCACCAAGCTATCACGGGCTGCGCTGCCGTAGATGTTGTCTCCGGCAATGGGAAAGCCTGAAGACGCCGAATGTACGCGTAATTGATGGGTGCGTCCGCTCAAGGGTGTATATTCGAGCCAGGCAATGGATTTCCCTTCGCCATCGAGGCCGCGTCCCAGCACACGCCAGCGGGTTTGCGAGGGCAGGCCCATGGGATCGTGCTGCATCCACCAGCCGCGATTGGCGTCCTTGCGGCCCAGAGGCATGTCGATCAAGCCTTCGTCCGCCGCAGGCCCGTCTTCAACGACCGCCCAATAGGTCTTGCTGACAAGCTGTTCCTTGAACAGTTTTCCGAGCCGTTCCAAGGCTTTGTGATGTCGTCCCAGGACCAGACAGCCGGAGGTTTCGCGATCCAGCCGGTGGGCGAGGTGCGGTACGCGCGGCAGCCCGAACGCCAGGACATAGAAATAGTCCTCAAGGTTCTCGCCCCCCTTAGGCCCGCGATGGACGGCGATCCCCGCAGGCTTGTCGATGACGAGCATCATTCCATCGCGATAGAGTATTCGGCCAAGAAGGTCTTCGGATTTCATCTGTTATCTTTCGGTCTGCCGGATTAGAGGCTATCGAAGGATCGGACCGATTGGTCAAGCGCGTATCGATTCTATGGGGTGGGGAGCCGGTAACGCGAGAATCCAGTCCGGGTTTAGCGCGTAAAGCTCCAGAGCGAATATTTATGGCTGATAAAGAGAGCAAGAAACCTGGCCTGCTGGGCCGCCTGTTCGGGCGAAGCGAGGCTGCGCCAGCTGTTGCTGCGACCCATTCACCCGAGCCCAAGCGCAGCTGGTGGCAGCGGCTGCGCGAGGGTCTTTCGCGTTCCTCTTCGGCGCTGACACAGGGTATCAGCGACATTTTCACCAAGCGAAAGCTGGATGCAGGTACGCTCGAGGAACTGGAAGACATATTGATCCAGGCCGATCTCGGTCTCGCTGCTTCGACCCGCATCGCCGCAGCTGTGGGCAAGGACCGTTATGACAAGCAGATCACGCCGGAAGAAGTCAGCGCCATTCTCGCCGCCGAAGTGGAAAAGGTGCTTGAGCCGGTTGCAAAGCCCTTGGTGATCGACACGGAGAAAAAGCCGTTTGTCATTCTCGTGGTCGGGGTGAATGGTTCCGGCAAGACGACCACAATTGGCAAGCTGGCATCTGTTTTTTCCGGTGAAGGGCACAAGGTGATGCTGGCGGCGGGCGATACGTTCCGTGCAGCGGCAATCCAGCAATTGCAGATCTGGGGCCAGCGCACGGGCGCGGCTGTCATCGCCAGGGATCAGGGTTCGGATGCGGCGAGCCTCGCCTTCGAGGCGATTGAAGCAGCGAAAAAAGACGGCGCTGACGTTCTCATCATGGATACAGCTGGACGGTTGCAGAACCGGGCCGAACTGATGGCGGAATTGGAAAAAATCGTCCGCGTCATGAAAAAGGTCGATGCGGAAGCGCCCCATGCGGTGTTGCTCGTGCTTGACGCCACCGTGGGCCAGAATGCGCTGAACCAGGTGGAGATCTTTGGCCGGGTAGCCGGGGTGACGGGTCTTGTCATGACCAAGCTCGACGGCACTGCCCGGGGCGGGATTCTGGTCGCAATCGCCGACAAATTTGCACTGCCGGTGCATTTCATCGGCGTGGGCGAAGGTGTGGACGATCTGGAAGCTTTCGAAGCGCGCGATTTCGCACATGCAATTGCTGGAATCAGCCGGTAACAAGTGTGTCATCCCAGAAATCGTGCAACGATTATCCCGGATCGATTGGTGCTAGAAGGTCGACGCGATCCCGGCTCTCGCTACGCTCGGCCGGGATGACAGCATTACGAGAGTCAGCACAGGATCAAGACGTATGGACGCCAAAGTAGACCCTCAAACCAGCACAGCCAGCGAAGTGCGCAGGCCGAAGGTCAATCCATTGCTCAAACTGGTGCTGGAAATGGGGCCGCTGGTTGCGTTCTTCATCACCAATTCGAAGTTTGGGATTTTTCCGGCCACCGGTGTGCTGATGGCCTGTGTCGTGGCGGCGCTGATCGTTTCTTACGTGCTGACCAAACATTGGCCCATCATGCCCGTCGTCACTTGCGTGGCTGTGCTGTTCTTTGGCGGCCTGACGTTTTTCTTTCACGACGACCTGTTCATCAAACTCAAACCTACGATCGTCAACGCGCTGTTCGGCAGCGTCTTGCTGGGTGCGCTTTATATGGGCAAGCCCCTGCTGCCGATCGTTCTCGACAGTGTGATGAACCTGACCGAAGAAGGCTGGAAAAAACTCACCCTGCGCTGGGGCATATTCTTTTTCGTTCTCGCAATTTTGAACGAAATTGTCTGGCGTACGCAAACCACGGATTTCTGGGTAAGCTTCAAGACGTTTGGCATCATGCCGCTGACGGTCGTCTTCGCGCTGTCGCAGGTCGGGTTGATCATGAAGCATGAGTTGAAGGAAGAAGAAGCCGCGAAGGCGCCGGAGCATTTTTGAAGGCGTATTACTTCAACGCCTTTTCTATCTCCGGCATCAGCATGCTCTTTAAGGTCAGCTCTGAAATCGGCCCGATGAATTTGTAGGCTATTGTGCCGTCGCGCTTCACAACAAAGGTTTCGGGTACGCCATAGACGCCCCAGTCTATGCCGACGCGTCCCGAGCGGTCTGTGCCGATCAGCGCATAGGGATTGCCGAGCGAGTCGAGGAAGCGTTTGGCGTTTGCCGGTTCGTCCTTGTAGTTCAGGCCGGCGATGCGTACGCCCCTGGCTTTCAGCGTGTCATCTTTCGCCAGTTGCATCAGCAGGGGATGTTCATCTCGGCAGGGCGCGCACCAGCTGGCAAAGACGTTCACGAGCGTCACGCTGCCGCCTTTCAGATCGCCATGGGAAAAGCCTGGCAGGCTTGCACCCTCCAGCGGCGGCAGGGTGAAGGCGGGGACAGCCCGGCCTATTAGTGCTGAGGGAACTTTTGCCGCGTCCTTGCCGAGCTGGGTCAGGAATAAAAAGGCCAGCGCCAGAAATATCGTGAGCGGCACGAGCGCCAGCAGGAGGCGGCGCGCCTTGCCCGGCTTTTCGATTGGGTTGCTTGAGTCACTCATGCGTCCTCGCCGCCGTCACGCGGTGGAAATTTGTCCAGCGCCCGGCGCAGTGAAGCGTATTCCCGGGTGATCGCGCCAATCATTAAGGCGACGACAACGAAAGTGAGGCCATAGGCCGCGAGGATGAAGACGGAATGGGTGCTCATCTCGCGCTTTCGACGATCTCAGGCGAAGGGACCGGCGTTTCCCCCCGCGCCGCCATAATGGAGAGCCGCCGCAGGCGCCGCCGCAGGATTTCATTGCGCGTCGCCATCAGGTGTAACGTCAGAAAGAGCAGAGTGAATGCCAACGCCATCACGAGCAATGGCCAGAGCATGGAGGGATGGATGGTCGGTCCTCCCATGCGGAAGACCGAGGCGGGCTGGTGCAGGGTCGACCACCAGTCGACGGAGAATTTGATAATGGGAAGATTGACTACGCCAACCAGTGTGAGGATGGCGGCGGCTCGTGCGGCCTGAGGCGGCTCTTCGATGGTCTGCCAGAGGGCGATCAGGCCGAGGTAGATGATAAACAGCACCAGAACTGAGGTGAGTCGGGCGTCCCACACCCACCAGGTTCCCCACATCGGCCTGCCCCAGAGAGAGCCGGTGACGAGACAAATGAAGGTGAAGGCCGCGCCGAGAGGGGCGGCCGCCTTCTGCGCCGCATCGGCAAGAGGGTGCCGCCAAACCAGAGTGCCGAGCGCTGAAAGCGTCATCACACCGTAGCAGAACATGGAGAGCCAGGCAGCGGGCACATGAATATACATGATCCGCACCGTCTCACCCTGCTGGTAATCTGCGGGCGAAGCAAAGAAAGCCCCCCAAAGGCCCAGTGCGAGTAAAAGCGCTGTGATGCCGCCGGTCCACGGGATGAGCGCATTGGCGAGGCGAAGAAAATTCGCCGGATTGGCATATTTCCACATGGCGCAGATGTATTGCGCCGCCGCCGTGAAAGCAATTGCCGGAGATTTCCCAAGCCCCAAATGCCGCGAATGTGACTGCCTGGAAACCGGTAGGGGCATGCCGGGCAGGGGCTATGGCGAATGCGCCACACACACGCCCGGATTTTCTGTTCACTGCTTGTGGCGATTGCCGGATTTGTAGCAATCCAGTAATCGAAGTCTGATGAAATCTTGCCGGAGTTCGGCGAGTCCCGGGTGTTTTATGCGTTTTTTGCTCCTGTTCCTGAGTCTGGCTCTGTCTGGCTGCAATTCCGCCAATCAGACGTCGCTTGTCACGCCAGATCTCGCGGATGTGCAGAGGATTGCCACCTCGCCGCGCGTCACGCAGGCGCTCGAATCCGATGTGTCGCGCCGTTACGGCGGCATATATCGGCACGAGCCAGCAGAAGCTCTGGTGCAGGCAACCCTGCAGGATTTAATTCGTGCGGCTGGCGTTCCCGATTTACCGCAAAGCGTTATCCTGCTGGATTCCCCGGTCTATAACGCACTGGCGCTTCCCAATGGCCAGCTGTTTGTCACGCGGGGCATGTTGGCGCTGGCAAACGACAGGGCTGAACTGGCCGCAGCGCTGGCGCATGAACTCGGGCATGTCATCTCCCGCCATTCGGCCCAGCGCATTGTCGAACGCGCGCGGGCCAATGCGGATGTGCAGAACGTCGCGCGCATTTTCGGAGATCCCGATGTTGTCCGCGCAACTGCTGCCGCGCATCAGCAATCACTGGCCGCATTTTCCCGTGACAAGGAGCTGGAGGCGGATCGAATCGGCGTCGAATTGTTGAGCAAGGCGGGCTATGATCCTCATGCGGCGCTGCGTATCCTGCAGTCACTGGACAGAATGGGGACGTTTTACGCCAATCTGGCGCGGCTACAGCGCCGTCCCGCTTCACCACTTGCGACCCACCCGCCGACGCCCGAGCGGGTCGCCGCGACCCGCAAGTTGATCGAGGGCACCGGCAAGGCCAGTGGACGCACGGATCGCGAGCGTTATCTGGCGACAATTTCCGGTATTTCCTTTGGTGAAAGCGGGCGGGCCGGCTTTGTGCGCGGGCGATCATTTTTTCATCGCGGCATCAATATCGCGATCACGATGCCCCAAGGCTATGTAGTGCAGGGATTTCCGGAAGCCGTCGGCGGCATCAAGCAGGGCGGGAAGACCGTCGTGATTTTCCGGCGCATGGCGGACGGAGTTGCGGGCGACCCGGAGGGGGCGCTGCGGCGGCTGTTTGCACGGAACGGACCGGAAGTCACAATCGGCCCGCTGCCTGCGGGGCAACAGGGCGCGATGGCTTCAACCAATACGCCCAAAGGCAAATCCAAATTCGCCATCGTTGTTGTTGGTGGCCGGCCCTACCGGCTGTTCATAACCTCGACTGCGCCGGATGCGGCGTTTGACCGGGATTTTTCGGAAACGCTTGGCTCGCTGCGCACGCTTTCGCAGCAGGATGAACGGATCGCCCGCCCACTCAATTTGCGGATTGTAAGGGCGGAAGGGCCAGTCGCTCTGGGTCGCTACGCCGCACAAACAGGCGACGGCGAACATGGCGTAGATCTTTTGCTTGCTATCAATGGTTTGCGCAGCTCGTCCGATTTGCGGCCCGGCAGCCAGATCAAGGTGCTTGAGCCGGGCCAAGCGCCTGCCCTGCCTATTGCTCAGCCCTTTCCGGTAGAAGCTGTGGCAGCGGAGCCCGCCGCGCTGTGAAGTTACTGCGGTTCCCCGTTTTGCCTATTCTAATTTGGCGCCGAACCGCGCCTTGATGATATCGCCCCAGAGCTTGCGTTCTGCGGCAAAGAATTTTGCCGCTTCGGCCGGAGGTAGCGAATTGATCTCGATGCCCATGCCCTGAACGCGAGCAGTGACAGCTGGAATCTTCAGGGTTTCGTCCACATCGCGATAAATCTTTTCTGCCAGTACAGAAGGAAGGCCCGGCGGTCCCGTCATGCCAAACCAGGTGAGCGCCTGGTAGCCGGGCAGGCCATTTTCTTCCATTGTCGGTTCATTGGGCATAATCTGTGTGCGTTGTTTTGCGGCTACGCCAAACGACTTCACTTTGCCCGCTTCAATCAATTGTTTTGAAGTGGTGACGATATCGAACACGAAATCGACATGGCCGTTCATGACATCGACCAGAGCGGGGGCTGCACCGCGATAGGGCACATGCACCATCTGCAATCCGCCTGCGAGATTTTCCAACTGTAGCGCGGCCAGTTGCGCCGTCGAACCCATGCTGGATGAGGCGTAAGTAATCTTGCCGGGATTGGCTTTCACATGGGCGATGAATTCCTTCAGCGTGTTCGCCGGAAAACTCGTGCGTACGACCATCACATAAGGCACGCTGCCAACCATGGTGATAGGCGCGAGCGCATCGGCGTCGTAGCCCGTGCTTTTGTAGATGAACTGGTTGATGACCAGCGGCGGCGCGGGCACAAACAGCAGCGTATAGCCATCGGGCGCGGCGCGCGAAATCGTCTGCCCGCCAATGTTGCCGCCTGCCCCCGTCATATTGTCGACGACAACGGATTGGTTCCATTTCTTGGAGAGTTGCTCGGCGATAATACGCGCCAGCGCATCAGTTCCCGATCCCGGCGGGAACGGCATGATGAGGCGAACCCCGCGCGAAGGATATACGTCTTGCGCGGCGGCTGGCGCATTGCATGCTGCGAAGGTGAGCAATGCAGCGCCAAGAGCAGAGATGATTTTCATAATTTCCTCCCGGGCGAATGTTGCCCCGGCGCGATGGCGCCGACAAGTTCGCTTTTTTATTCCCCCAGCAACCTGATCGCCGCCGCCGCTGCAAATGGCGCGAGCGCGATGGCCGCCAGCGACAGGCCCAGCAGGATCAGGAGTGGTGTTGCAAACGGGATTGTGCCTCCGCTGGCTGCCGCCGAGGCGGAGACGCCGAAGATCAGCACAGGGATGGCCAGCGGCAAAATCAGGATGGCGCTCAACAGGCCGCCGCGTCGCATGGCGGCGGTGAGCGCGGCGCCGATGGCGCCAAGAAATGTCAGCGCGGGCGTGCCTGCCAGCAAGGTGAGCGTGGTCCCGGCAAGCGCATCAACATCCATCGCGAGCATCAGGCCGAAGAGCGGCGCGGCGAAAATGAGTGGCAGGCAGGTCGCAACCCAATGGGCCATGCATTTTACAGTGACGATCAGTTCGAGTGGAATTTCAGACAACCGAAGCAGATCGAGCGAGCCGTCTTCCATGTCCGCCTGTAACAGACGGTCCTGCCCCAGCAGTGTCGCCAGCAGAGCCGCAATCCAGAGAACGGCGGGGCCGATGCGTGCAAGCAGGTTGAGATCTGGCCCGATGGCGAAGGGGACTATCGTCACCATGATGAGAAAGAACACGATTCCGATGGCGGCTCCGCCGCCGATGCGATGGGCGAGACGCAATTCGCGTTTGAACAAGGCGGCGAGGGCGCGGGTCATGCAAGCGCGCCTGCACGTTCGGACAGCCGCAGTTCACGTGCATCTTCCAATCCCAGGGGAGCGTGCGTGGCCGCGATAATGACGCCGCCGCGCGCACGATGGGTTTGCATCATCGCAGCAAGTCTGTCCTGCGAAGCGGCGTCCAGTGCGGTTGCCGGCTCATCGAGCAGCCAGAGCGGCCTTTCCGCCACGAGCAGACGCGCCAGCGCGATCCGGCGTTTCTGTCCTGCCGAGAGATAACCGGCGGGAAAATCCGCCACATGGGACAAGCCAACGCAAGCCAGCGCCCCGGCGATATCGGGCTGCGGCCCGCGGCCGCCCAGCATGGCGGCCCAGAACTGCAGGTTTTCCTGAACGGTCAGGGCGCCTTTCAGGCCGTCGGCATGGCCGAGATAATGCGCGCACAATCCAGCCGGGGTCCCGGACTCAAGCCCCGTGCCGGTGACGGAAATCCTGCCCTCTATTGCAGAGAGCAGACCGGCAAGTGTGCGCAGAAGCGTTGATTTTCCAGCGCCATTGGGGCCGGTGACCAGAAGCGCCTGTCCGCGTTCCAAAACGAATGACAGTCCGGATGCGAGGGCCTGTCCGCCGCGCCCGATGGTGAGATTTGCGGCGGCCAGCCGGAAATCCGGCCAGCCTTCCAAAGTCGAAGCTCCATTCATCTACTTGCTGTAGCCCTTACGCTAAAATTTATCTATAAGCCGCGCGGTTTCTCGTTTATCACACCACCACTCAGGCCACTCAAACAGGATGCAGCCATGTCACTCGACAGTTTCAAATGCCGCAAAAAACTCACCGTAGGCGCCAAGACCTATCATTACTTCTCGCTGAAAGCCGCTGAGAAGAATGGCCTTGCAGGCATTTCGCAACTGCCGTTCTCCATGAAGGTCGTCCTCGAAAACCTGCTGCGTTTCGAAGACGGACGCACCGTCAAGAAAGAAGACATCATCGCCTGCGCCGCATGGCTCAAGAACAAGGGCAAGACGGAAGCTGAAATCGCCTTCCGTCCGTCGCGTGTTCTGATGCAGGATTTTACCGGCGTTCCCGCCGTTGTCGATCTGGCCGCCATGCGCAATGCCATGGCCTCGCTCGGCGGCGATGTGAAGAAAATCAACCCACTCGTTCCGGTGGATCTTGTCATCGACCATTCGGTTATCGTGGATGAATTCGGCACGCCCAAGGCCTTCAAGAAAAACGTCGATCTCGAATATCAGCGCAACGGAGAGCGCTACACCTTCCTGAAATGGGGCCAGGGCGCGTTCGATAATTTCCGTGTCGTGCCGCCCGGCACCGGCATCTGCCATCAGGTGAATCTGGAATATCTCGCGCAGACAGTCTGGACGCGCAAAGAAAAGTACACTGCGAAAAAAGGCGCGAAGCCAGAAAATATCGAAGTCGCCTATCCCGATTCACTGGTGGGTACGGACTCGCACACCACCATGGTCAACGGCCTTTCGGTTCTGGGCTGGGGCGTTGGCGGCATCGAGGCCGAGGCCTGCATGCTCGGCCAGCCGCTCTCCATGCTGCTGCCGGAAGTTGTCGGCTTCCGCCTGACCGGCAAGGTGAAGGAAGGCGTCACCGCGACGGACGTGGTTCTCACGGTCACGCAGATGCTGCGCAAGAAGGGCGTCGTCGGCAAGTTCGTCGAATTCTTCGGCCCCGGCCTCGACAGCCTCACCCTCGCTGACCGCGCCACCATCGGCAATATGGCGCCCGAATATGGCGCAACCTGTGGCTTCTTCCCGGTTGATGCCGAAACGCTCGACTATCTCAAGACATCCTCGCGTTCGACCGCCCGTCTGGCTCTTGTCGAAAAATATGCCAAGGCGCAGGGCCTGTTCCGCACCCGCACCACGCCGGACCCGGTGTGCACCGACACGATGGAACTCGATCTCGGCTCGGTTGTGCCTTCTATGGCTGGCCCGAAGCGCCCCGAAGGCCGTATCGCACTGGAAGGCGTCGCCTCCGGTTTCGCTTCTGCCATGACAACCGAATACAAGAAGGGCGGCGAAGCCGCGCTGCGTTACAAAGTCAACGGCAAGAATTATGACATCGGCCATGGCGATGTTGTCATTGCGGCGATCACCTCCTGCACCAATACTTCGAACCCCAGCGTGCTGATCGGCGCGGGCCTTCTGGCGCGCAATGCTGTCGCCAAGGGCCTGACCGTAAAGCCATGGGTGAAGACCTCGCTGGCGCCGGGCTCGCAGGTTGTCGGGGAATATCTTGCCACGTCCGGACTGCAGAAGGATCTCGACAAACTCGGCTTCAATCTCATCGGCTATGGCTGCACGACCTGCATCGGCAATTCCGGCCCGCTGGATGAAGAGATCTCCGAATCCATTAACAAGAACGGCATTGTCGCGGCGGCTGTGCTTTCGGGCAACCGCAACTTCGAAGGCCGCGTCAGCGCCGATGTGCAGGCGAACTATCTGGCCTCGCCGCCACTGGTTGTCGCTCATGCGATCGCAGGCACAGTGACGAAGGATCTGACCACCGAGCCGCTTGGCAACGACAAGAAAGGCAATCCGGTCTTCCTGCGTGACATCTGGCCGACCTCGAAGGAGATCGACACGTTCATCCGCAAATATGTGACGAAGAAAGTGTTCAAGTCGCGCTATGCGGACGTGTTCAAGGGCGACGCCAACTGGCGCAAGGTGAAAGTGCCGACGGGCGAAACCTACAAGTGGGACATGGGGTCCACCTATGTGCAGAACCCGCCCTATTTTGAGGGCATGACCATGACCCCGGATGCGATCAAGGATGTGGACAATGCGCGCATCCTCGCGCTGTTCGGCGACAAGATCACGACCGACCATATTTCACCGGCCGGTTCGATCAAGTTTGCTTCGCCCGCTGGCAAATGGCTCAGCGAGCGCCAGGTGCGCGAAGGCGATTTCAACCAGTACGGCACGCGCCGCGGTAACCATCAGGTGATGATGCGCGGCACATTCGCCAATATCCGCATCAAGAACTTCATGAACAAGGGCAATGACGGCAATGTTCTTGAGGGCGGCCTGACGACGCATCACCCCTCGGGCGAGCGCATGTCGATCTATGATGCCGCGATGAAATATGCGGCGGACAATGTGCCGCTGGTGATCTTCGCCGGCGAGGAATACGGTAACGGTTCTTCGCGCGACTGGGCGGCCAAGGGCACCCGCCTTCTGGGTGTGCGCGCTGTTATTGCACAGAGCTACGAGCGCATTCACCGCTCCAATCTCGTGGGCATGGGCGTGCTGCCGCTGACTTTTGAAGCAGGTACATCATGGCAGTCTCTGGGCCTTGATGGCAGCGAGCAGGTGACGATTTCGGGCCTCACCGAAATCAAGCCGCGCCAGCAGATGGAAGCCACGATCAAGTTCGCCGATGGAAAAGCCAAGAAGATCGCGCTCGACTGCCGCATCATGACCATGGACGAGCTGGACTACTACAAGCACGGCGGCATCATGCAATATGTGATCCGGTCGCTCGCTGCGGCTTGATCTATCTTCGGTAACTTTATGCCGGACAATGGTTTCCTCATCCTGAGGGCGCGCGAGGCGCGCGTCTCGCCCTTCGGAGGGCTCAGGATGAGGGGATGAGGAAACCGAAGTGCACCTTTGTTGCTCGCCCCCATGGTTCGAGACGCGCTCCTGCTGAGCGCCCTCACTATGAGGGTTGATTTTGCACTTGTTTACCTGTTGCCTTTGGGTCTTCTGATGCGCCCTTTTTCATTTTCTGATTTCAGGTCCGCCTTTTTCTTTTAATGTGAGGAGAGCCCTCACCCCCACAGCTGCTTGCTCGCAATCCTCGCGCCCTCCGCAAGGCTTTTCAACTTGGCGGTGACGACAGTGGGGTGCACTTCCGGCACATCACGCGGCGTGGACGCAAAACCGCAGTCGGTTGAGGCAATGACGCGCTCCTTGCCGACGACACCGGCGAATTTGCAGATCCGTTCGGCGATGAGTTCGGGATGTTCCACCAGCACGGAGGCATGGGTGATCATGCCCGGCAGCAGCGCCTTTTCTGCAGGCAGTTTTGCGTCTGCCCAGATTTTCCATTCATGCTCATGGCGCGGGTTGGCGAATTCGAACGAATAATAATTCGCGTTGATGCCGAGGATGATGTCCGTGAGGTGCTTCATCTCCATGTCGTGGGTGCGCGGGCCCATGTTGATGCCGTAACATGTATGATGGCGGACCCGTTCAGCGGGAATGTTGCGGATGGAATGATTCATCGCTTCGACGCGCTGCCACGCCCATTTGCGCGCCTGTTCCAGTGTCATTTCGGGATTGAGCATGTAGTGCATGGCAAGGCGGGGATCGTCGAGCTGCACGGAAAAGCCCGCTGCAACTATGGCCTCGTATTCAACGCGCATGGTTTCGGCGCAGGCTTCCAGAAACTCATCCTCGGTCTTGTAGAATTCGTTGACGACAGCCCCTTCCACAGTGCCAACGGAAGCGGCGGGAATGAAGACATCGGTAAAATTTCGCCCGGCAATGGCGCTTTTCAGATTATCAAGATCGGCTTTGAGAATATCCATGCCCGTATAGGACAACGCGCCGGTGCAGCGCGATCCTGCCGGCTGGGTGCCGGAATGTCCGGCTGCATAAAATTCCGGAAAGGCATCGATTTCCTTGGTGTGTGCGCGGCCCTTTGCGCCGGGCGGGCGCGCCTCGACGCCGCCAACGCGCTCTTTCACATAAGCGAAAAAGCCGGTCTTGGATTGCTCGCCATCGCTGATGATATCAATGCCGCAATCGGCCTGATAGGCGACGCATTCGCTGACGGTCTTGCGCACTGTATCCGCATAGAGCTTTGAATCAACCGGACGGCCGTCCATCCGCGCGACCATGAGTTCACTCAAGGCGGGCGGTCTTGGCAGTGAGCCGACATGGGTTGTGAGAATCCGCTTTGTGCGTTCGGCCGCAAGTGTCATGGCGTTTCCTGAAAGTTGTTTGTTGCTTCTATAAGAGAATTGGCATGAAATCGGCTTCAACGGCAAGCGCCTGCCAAACCGGAAATAGCCCATGTCAGCAGAAGAATTTCCCGCCTTTCATGCCCACGTCTATTTCGATGCTGCGAGCGTGGAAAAAGCGCGCGATATCTGTACACGATGCAGCGAAAAATTTGGCATCCGCATGGGGCGCATGCACGAGCGGCCCGTCGGCCCACATCCCGATTTCAGCTGTCAGCTGACTGTGCCCGCTGAGAAAGTGGGCGAGGTCCTGACGTGGCTGGCCTTTCATCGTGATGGGCTTGTTGTGTTTTCGCACCCCAACACGGCTGATGCGCTGACCGATCATCGTGATCGCGCAATCTGGATGGGAGCGGTCAGGCCGCTGGATTTGGGGGCGCTGGGGTAATGCACGTTGAAGATTGTCAGGCGTTTGGTCTGATTTTACACGCGCCCGGAATTCCCGTTGCGGCTGTTTGAGCCAGCGCTTCAACCAAATGGCAATGCGACAGTGTCATATTCGCGCAATGGAAGAGGACGGACAAACCTATCTCCTGCCATATTCGGCAATAGCGCGGCTGATCATAACTGCGGCCGGTGCGTTCGCATTTTTCATGGCGCCCTATGAATTGTGGCGCGGCGTCTGGCCGTTGAATATTACAACGCCGTTCTTTGGTTTCATCATGCTGGGCGGGATGTCGGTTGGAGCAACATTTCTCCATGCCGGACTTTTTGCGCCATCCGGACGGCTGGTGTTCCGGGATGGCGTTCTGGAGGTTGAGAAGCGCTATCTTACCCATGTTACGCGCAGCTTGATCCCTGCAACGGACATACAGGCCGTTGAAGTCGTTGAAGATCCCAATAGCGACGGCCCCAGCGACTGGCAGGCTGCAATCCGGACAACAAGCTCAGGTCCAATATACTCCCGCCCCCTTGCCACCCCCGCCGACGCCGAGGCTTTGGCGGTGATTTTCCGCGAAAAACTGGGATTGCCGCCAGGGCAGGCCTGATACAGACGGAATTATATCAAAGCGGCGCTGCGCCCTTGCTATGCAAGCTCGATATCGGTTTTTGGAAAATCATCACCCTTGCAGACGAGTTTGGAATTGAAATAGCGCGCTGTGGCGTAGGAGAAGCAATCGCCGAGATTCAGGACAGCTGGATTGCCTTGCAGGTTCCCGGCTCCGTATCGCTCGGCGGCATCTACGGCCAAACGTGTAATTTCATGGCTGGCGGGCGTTATGGCAATGTGTGCGACTTCCAGGAAGCATTCGATTTCCAGAAGAGCTTGCGGGCGCGAAACTTTTTTTATTCGACCTACAGCGCATGCTGCTTCCCATACGGAAAGACATGAAATTCTTCTGTCGATTTTGTTATCTCGCGCGTTGTCGATAGCCGATACCAGACTCTCGTAACCTGCTTCCCTGCACATGATAGCCACAAGTGCGGATGCATCGACGACAATCACGTTCCAGCTCTTTCGTTTTCTCCATTGATCTCATCATAGAATGCCTTGTCAGCTTTGAGACCAGTGTCTCCGTAGGACGCAATTCGATCCTGTATCGGCTTGATAAGTTCAGCGAGACTTGGCCGGGAATTTTCCCGGTCCTGCATTTCCTCCAAGGCGGTCTGGATGATTTCGGTGAGTCCGACACCATGCTTTTGGGCAAGCTTGCGAGCGAGCTGTTCCACCTGATCATTCTTGATACTGATACCCACGGAGAATTTCCAATTCTAGACAGTATCATCATTTTATAGAATGCGATCTAAAATACAAGCCCGCCATTTCACAATGGCGGGCGAAATTCTATCAAGCAGCTGATATCAGGCCGCTTTCTGCTGCTTGGGCGTAATCAGCTTGCGCTTCACCAGCTCCTCGGCGATCTGCACTGTGTTCAGCGCTGCGCCCTTGCGCAGGTTGTCGGAGACGCACCAGAAGGCGAGGCCGTTTTCAACGGTGGCGTCTTCGCGAATGCGGGAGATGTAGGTCGCGTCCTCGCCAGCGGCCTCGTGGGGGGTGATGTAGCCACCGGGTTCGTGCTTGTCGATCACCAGAACGCCTGGCGCGTTGCGCAGGATTTCGCGCGCTTCATCGGGTGAAATCGGGTGCTCGAACTCTACGTTCACCGACTCAGAATGCGAGATGAAAACCGGCACGCGCACACAGGTGGCAGTGAGCTTGATCTTGGGGTCGAGAATTTTCTTCGTCTCAGCCATCATCTTCCACTCTTCCTTTGTGTAGCCGTCTTCCATGAAGACATCTATCTGAGGGATGAGATTGAAGGCGATGCGCTTGGGGAATTTCTTGGGTGTGACCGGATCTGACACAAACACCGCGCGGGTCTGCGAGAACAATTCGTCCATCGCTTCCTTGCCGGCGCCGGAGACGGATTGGTAGGTCGAGACGACGACGCGCAAAATCTTCGCTTTGTCATGCAAGGGCTTCAGCGCCACGACCAGTTGCGCGGTGGAGCAATTGGGATTGGCGATGATGTTGCGGTTCTTGAACCCCACAATCGCATCGGCATTCACTTCCGGCACGATCAGCGGGATGTCGGATTCATAGCGCCACGCCGACGAATTATCGATGACCACGCAACCCTGGGCGCCGATCCTGGGCGCCCATTCCTTGGCGACTCCGCCACCCGCCGACATCAGGCAGATATCGGTGCCGGAAAAATCATAAGTGTCGAGATGTCTGCATTTCAGGGTTTTGTCGCCAAAGGAGACTTCACGGCCCATGGAGCGCGCAGAGGCGAGGGCAATAACCTCGCTCACCGGGAACTTGCGCTCGGCCAGAATATCCAGCATTTCGTGGCCCACATTCCCAGTGGCGCCGACGATGGCGACCTTGAATGCCATGATACCAATCCTGTTTTATGCGACCGCCAAACCGGCAGACGCTTTTTGCACTGCAGCGCGCCCAAAAGCATGCGCACCCCGCAAAGTCAATCATTCCACGGATGAACTGGCGGTGAACTGTACCGTAGCCCTGCTTTAATCGTCCGTTGACCCTGCTTTTTGATTCCGGGACTGCGGTAACTTTCCGCTCAACAACTCCGGTCAAAGTTTACGCATCCAATTTGAGCCCGAAGTGGCCGGGGAGCGCGTGATGTCAGTATGGAGTACAGCCGGACGAGGTTCCGGGGCCTTTTTCAGGCCAAAACCAAAATCAGGAAAACAGCACGGGTTTCTGCGTTCGGCGTTGGGCGCAGGCGCAACTCTTGGCGCCATGTGGCTGATTACAAATACCTTATTGAATCCGCCAGAATTTCTGGTGCAAACGGCGGCCCGCCCGGCCGTCCAGCATCAAGAGTGGGTGGAAATCGTCAAACCGTTCCCGCTCTATGCATTGCCTTCTGCAACATTTGGAGCTGAACCGCGCCAGTTTTCAGCGCGCCGTCATGCGAGCGGCGGAGGCCGGGCAGACGCGCTGGTTTTCGGCGCCGAAGAGCCGGGTAAAGGTAATTGGCTCCGGGTGGAGATTCTGCGATCGGGCCGGGAATCCTCGCCCGATGTTCCCTTTTACCCTGAAATCGCTCGTCAAGCGGCCCGCTCTGGCAGCTCGATTGCCCGCTCTGCCTTGCCTGATCTGCTCCAGACCCGGTTCGGCGGCGTGGAATTTGCCGATGTTCAGGTCGTAACTGGCGATCGCTTTACGGCCTGCATAGGTTTCCGCCTCGGGCGGCAGGAGCCGGGAATAGCTTTTTCCGGCCTAGCCTGTGGTACAGCGGTGAAGCCTATGGACCGGCAGACGCTGGCCTGCACTCTGGATCGTCTTGATCTGATCGCCTCGGGGGATTATCGGGATCTTGGGAATTTCTTTGCCGAACGGGAGTTGCGCCGCGGTCAGGATTGTTCCGGAAACAAAACAGCGCTGCAAGCGGACCGGCCCGGCTGGCTGACCCCGGTGGCAGGCGCTTTGCCGCTTAAGGGATCAATCACGGTTGCCGATGCGAGAAGGCGGTGACGAATTTGACCGGAGTTGCAGATTTCCCTCTGTTCCCGTTCGCAATTCGTCGTAAAGTAGCCACAAGGAATCGAACCTCCGAGGGAAGCTTATGCGCCGCATTTTCACTGCTCTTGTTATCGCCGCCAGCACGGCGACATTTCTCGCCGCTACAATTGTCAGCGCCGATGCGCGGACGCGCAAAAAGAATCCCCGTGTCCTGGTCATCACCAAGCGCAGCTTCCTCGACAGCGGGAAATATCCTGCGATCGGCAGCATGAACCGTTACGTGACGATGGATACCGTGTTTGGCTATCCAGCCTATATGAGTCAGCGTGGCCGTTACGGACTGGAGACGCTGCCGGGCCGGTTTGGGCCATCCTGGCCGAACTGAACGATTCCTCATTGTTTGAAAGGGCCGCCCGGAAAATATCCGGCGGCCCTTTTTCATTTGCCGCGATTTGCCTTAAGAAAGCGACGACACACTACTGGCGGTGCGCTCGAGCGCAGGGAGAAGACCATGGACGATCTTAGCGTCAAGACGGCGGCGGCGCCGGATTTCAAATGGCTACACGGGGACATGTCCCAGGTGCCCTTTCAGGTCTATACCGACGAAGCGCTTTATGCGGCTGAACAGCAGCGCATTTTTCAGGGGCCGGTGTGGAATTTCATCGCGCTGGAATGCGAAATTCCCAACCCAGGCGACTTCAAGACCACCTTTGCTGGCGATGCACCGATTATTGTCGTCCGGGCAGAGGACGGCTCGGTCAAGGCCATGGTCAACCGCTGCGTCCACAAGGGATCATTGGTTTGTTACAAGCCGCGCGGCACGGTGAAGGAATTCACCTGCGTCTACCATAATTGGACCTATGATCTCTCCGGGCAATTGACAGGCGTAGCCTTCCGGCGCGGTGTGAATGGCGTCGGCGGGCTGGATCCGGAATACGATATCAAGAAGCACGGCCTGCAGAAGCTGCGGGTCGAGATATTCAATGGCCTGATCTTCGGCACATTCTCGGACACGACGCCGCCCTTCCGAGAATATATCGGCGCCGAACTTTGCGCCAATATCGAGCGTGTATTTCCCAGAAAGTTGAAAGTTCTGGGCTATCACAGCCAGATCCTGCCGAATAATTGGAAGCTCTATGTGGAGAACAACAAGGACGCGTATCACGCCAGCCTTTTGCATGTGTTCCACAATACGTTTGGCGTGGTGCGGCCCACCATGGGGGGCGGAATAAAGCTTTCAGACAATGGCTGGCATCATCTCAGCTACACCGTGAAGAACGCCGACAGCGATGACGCCACCGGCAAGGAAAAAGTCCGCTCGCTGCAGGATCAATACAAGCTCAACGACGTGCGCATGATGGAGCACAAGCTCGAGTTCGGCGACTACACCACCAACGCCATCCAGACCGTGTTTCCCACCCTCGTCGTGCAGCAGATCCTCAACGCGCTTGCCGTGCGACAGCTCGTGCCCAAGGGCGTCGACAAGAGCGAGTTGATCTGGACCATTCTCGGCTTTGAGGACGACGATGCGGATATGCAGGCTTTGCGCGTGCAAGTGAATAATCTCGTCGGCCCCGCTGGTCTCATCTCGATGGAAGACGGCTGCGTTGGCGGCTGGGTGCAGACAGCGGCCAAGGCCGATCCCGGCGCACAGACAGTCATGCCCATGGGTGGGCGCGATATACTGCCGACCGAAGGATCGCGCGTAACAGAATCCGCTGTGCGTGGCTTCTGGAAGGGCTGGCGCGAGTTGATGGGGGTTTAACTGTCACCCCGGAAAGCGCGCAGCGCTTATCCGGGCCCGCATTAAAAGTGACGCATGAAAAACTAGCGATCCCGGCCCTGCGCTGCGCTCCGGCCGGGATGACAAACACCGGACACACACATGACCACATTCACCAGCGACCTCACCCTGCGCCTGCGCATCGAAACGCTGTTCGCCGATTACGTTCACTGCATCGACGATGACGCATTGGAGCAATGGCCGGAATTTTTCACAAAAGACGGAATTTATCGCATCAACAGCCGCGAAAACCTTGCCCTCGGCATGCCCGTCAGCCTCGTCTATTGCGAGGGACGCGGCATGATGGGCGACCGCATTTCAGCCCTCCGCACTGCCAACATCTACGAACCCCACACCTACAATCACAGCATCAGCGCGCTGAAGATTTTATCAGTTGCCACTGACGGCATTCGCACGCAATCGAATTTTGCTGTGTTTCGTACAATGTCGGATGGCGCCATGAGCCTGTTCAATTGCGGGCGTTACATGGACCGCATTGTGGAAGAGAATGGCGCGCTGAAATTTGCCGAAAGACTCGTGGTGCTGGAATCGCGGCGGATTGATACGTTGCTGGTGATACCGGTGTGATTTAAATAAATGTCATCCCGGAAAGTGCGCAGCGCTTGTCCGGGATCGCGAGGGAATTGCATAAGTTGATGGCGATCCCAGCTCTCCGCTTCGCTTCAACCGGGATGACCATTCAAATCAAACCGCCTTCTTCAACTCCGCAACAATCGCATCGCCCATCTGCTGGGTTGAAACGCTTGACGCCGCATCGCCCTTGATATCCGCAGTGCGAAGGCCAGCCGCCAGCGTATCGGCAATGGCTTTCTCGATCATGTCTGCGGCATTGCCCAGATTGAACGAATAGCGCAGCGCCATGGCGAAGGAGGCGATCATGGCTATCGGGTTGGCGATGCCCTGGCCGGCGATGTCGGGCGCTGAGCCATGCACGGGCTCGAAAAGCGCTTTGCGTTTGTCGGTCTTCTTGTCAGTGTCGCCGAGGGAGGCCGATGGCAGCATGCCCAGGGACCCCGTCAGCATGGATGCGATATCCGAGAGCATGTCGCCGAACAGGTTGTCGGTGACGATCACATCGAACTGCTTGGGCCAGCGCACCAATTGCATGCCCAGAGAATCCGCGAGCTGATGTTCCAATGTCACATCAGCATATTCGCGCTTGTGCAGGGCGCTGATGACTTCGTGCCACAAAACGCCTGACTTCATCACATTGCGCTTGTCGGATGACGTCACCTTGTTGTTGCGCTTGCGCGCCAATTCAAACGCAACACGGCCGATGCGCTCGATTTCGTAGGTGTCATAAACCTGCGTGTCGATGCCGCGCTTCTGGCCATTGCCGAGGTCGATGATCTGCTTGGGCTCGCCGAAATAGACGCCGCCCGTCAGTTCGCGCACGATCATGATGTCGAGGCCGTCGATGATCTCCTTCTTGAGCGAGGAGGCATCGGCCAGCGCCGGATAGCAGAGCGCAGGGCGCAGGTTGGCGAACAGGGCCAGATCCTTGCGCAGGCGCAGTAGACCCGCTTCCGGGCGCACATCATAGGGAACCGCGTCCCATTTGGGGCCACCAACTGCGCCGAACAGCACGGCGTCTGCGGCATTGGCGAGCTTCATGTGGTCTTCGCTGATGGACTGGCCGTGCGCGTCATAGGCTGAACCGCCGACCAGACCGCGCTCAATTTCAAAAGAGGCAATACCGGCCTGCTGGATGAATCCCGCGACCTTTTCCACTTCGGCCATCACTTCGGGGCCGATGCCATCGCCGGGGAGCAGGAGGAGATTGAAGGTGGCCATATCAGGTTTCCGCGCTGGAGAAATGGGGTTGCGCGCTAGCTAGCTGGACCGGACAGGCTTGGCAAGTTTTGCGTTCGGTGCGCGCGATTTCGCTCAGGCTCGCGCCGGGGTTTCTTGACCGGCGGGATTTGCTGGGGCAATGCGAGGCTGCGCACAGGGGGAGTTTTTTTGCCGGAGCCATCTTTCCATAGCCGTATTGCCGCGATTGCTGCAGACGTCGAGGCCTGTCTCGACGGTTTTTTGTCGCCCGGCTTGCTGGCCGGAGAAATTGCGCGCCCGCCAAGGCTTCTGGCCGCCATGCGTCATGCGGCGCTGGAAGGCGGCAAGCGGTTGCGGCCTTTTCTGGTGATCGAAGCTGCCGCGCTGTTCGGCATGGAAGGCGAGGGCGTTCTGCGTGCGGCCTGCGCGCTCGAAATGGTTCATTGTTATTCGCTCGTGCATGACGATCTGCCAGCCATGGACGATGACGATTTGCGGCGCGGGCGGCCCACTGTTCACAAGGCGTTTGACGAAGCGACAGCCATTCTGGCCGGCGATGCTCTGCTCACCTATGCCTTCGACATTATGGGGGATGCGCCCACGCATGCCGATCCGGCGATACGCGCTTCTCTGGTCACAGGACTTGCGCGCGCCGCTGGGCCAGGGGGGATGGCAGGGGGACAAATGCTCGATCTGGCCGCCGAATCTTCGGCCTCACCTCTGCCGTGCGCGCAGATTGAAACCCTGCAGGCAATGAAAACCGGCGCGCTCATCCGTTTTGGTGTGGAAGCTGGCGCCATGATCGGCGGCGCGTCACTGGAAGACAGGCGGGCGCTCACTGCTTACGGGCGAATGCTTGGCAGCGCTTTTCAGATCGCCGACGATATCCTCGACGAAGAAGGCGATGCGGCACTGCTCGGCAAGGCCGCTGCAAAAGACGCCGGGCGCAACAAAGCGACGATGGTGTCCGCGCTGGGCCTGGAGCGCGCCAAGGCGTTGCGCGATGAATGCGCCGCCAGGGCCTGCGACGCACTTAACCCCTTCGGCGCGCGTGCAAACATCCTCAGGCAAGCCGCGGAATTTGCCGCTGCGCGTAATCATTGATCTCAAGTGGTTGGTGCGCAGAAGAGAATCGAACTCCCGACCCCATCATTACGAATGCTGTACTTTATCATATTTTACGGGCATAAATCCGCAGAGTTGTATATTTTGTTGTATAGTCTTCCGGAAAGGGCCCCCTGTCGTGTCGGCACGACAACATTGCCCTGCTCAGGGTATGCGGGTCCACGCGAACTTCG